>DATCFA010000088.1:0-3583 GCA_036509805.1 Casimicrobiaceae bacterium | reverse complement strand
AGACGATCGACGCGCGACGCGCCGAAGTGGTCGAAGCGCGCGAAGCGCGACGTGACCAGAAACTCACCGACGAATACGCGTTGCGCCGCAGCCGCGGCAGCGGCGACTGACGGGAGAGCAATCATGCCCGTCGCCTTTCGTCCCCCGCTCGAGCATCCGGTCGAAGCGCCGCAAGCCGTCCACCGGGCCGACGACAGCGGCGACGGCGACATTTTCGCGGCGATGCTGGCCGATGCCGGCAAGTTGCCCTCTGCCGTCCCCGCAGCCGGTGCGGCCGGCACCGATGCCACCCAGCAAACCACCGGTAGTGGAAAGGACGGCGAACACCACAAGACGCCGGCCGCCGCCGATGCCCTCGACGCTGCGACCGCCTTCGTCGCGTGGCCCGCAATGCCGCTGGCCGCGATGAATCTCATTGCGCAACCTGCCGACGCCGGCAAAGCTGCCGGCGCCGGTGCCGCTGCCGGAGATGCGGCCCGACGTATCGTCGGCAACACGGCGCTCGGCGTTGCGCTGGCGCAACCGGCCGCAGGCGCCGCGCAACCGGCCGCAGGCACCGCGCAACGCGCCGCGGATGCCACGCTTGCCACCGACGCCGATCCGCACGCATCCGCCGCGCATCACGTGCCGGCGCCACAGGCACGCAATGTCGTACGCGTGCCCGGTGTGAAACCCGACGCGCCCGGCGCCCCGGACGTGAAGGCGGCCGCGTCGAAACCGGCGGACGCCGCGTCGACGCCATTCGCGCTGGCCGCGGCGCTGCTTGCAAGGACGCCCGATGCAAAAGGAGCCGCGTCGATGGCAATCGACGGCGTGGGCGCCACCAAGGATCGCGCCGCTGCGGACCCGACCCCCGGCGTGAATCTCGCCGCGAGCATCGCGCCGACACCGCCGGTGCCCGTTTACACGCTTGCGCAGCCGGTCGGCAATGCCGGATTCGCTGCCGAGGCGGCCGGACAAATCGCACAGCTCGTCCACATCAACTCCGAGCGCGCGCAGCTTCACGTGCATCCGGCGGACATGGGACCGATCGACGTGACGCTGCAGGTCCACCGCGGAGAGGTCAGCGTGTCGATGGTCGCCGCCGACCCGCACACGCGCGCCGCGCTCGAGCAGTCGCTGCCGCAGTTGCGCGACCTCCTCGCCAACCAGGGCCTCGCACTGACCAATGCGTCGGTCAACGACCAGTCGCCGCGCGGCAGCGGCCACCCGGCCGGCGGCCAAGCCCGTGGATCGAGCGTCGCCGCTGTCATCGGTGCAGGCGCCGGCGTGGATGCGTTCGCAGCGGCGCCGATGCCCGCAAGCGTCGCGATCCGCCGGCTGGTCGACCTCTACGCCTGACGCGAAATGCGCCGCATTAGCGCCGCTATTCGCGCCTTCGCCCGGCATCGCGCGCCTGCATAATCGGCGCATCCCTTCGAAATCCTGAACCTTTCCTTCCCCGAGCGACCGTGGCCAAGACCGCTACCGTAACGCCGATGCGCGCCGAAGTGCCGGCACCCGCCGTGCCGAAAAAGCGCCACCTGTGGCGCTGGATCTTCATCGCCGTGCTCGTGCTCGCCGCAGCAGGCGGCGCGGCGTGGTATTTCCTCGCGTCGCATGCGGCCGGCAGCGCACCCGGGACGGCGGCCGCCAAGCCGCCGGTCTATGTGCCGCTGGAGCCGTTCACCGTGAATCTCGCCGAGGAAAACGGCGACCATTACCTGCAGGTCGGCATCACCTACCAGGTCAGCGACGACAAGCTGGCCGACACGATGAAACAGTACATGCCGGTGCTGCGCAATCGCATCCTCCTGCTGCTGTCGGCCAAGAAGCCGAGTGAACTGGCAAGCATCGAAGGCAAGCACAAGCTCGTCGACGAACTGGTTGCCGCGGTACGCGAAGCACTGCCACCCATCCCGCCGGACGAACAGTTGCGCGGCGCGCTGCTGTCGTCGTTCGTCATCCAGTGAAGCGCGCGCGATGACCCAGGAATTCCTGAGCCGCGATGAAGTCGACGCGCTGATGGAAGGCGTCGGCGACGACGCGTCCATAGCGGCGTCCACGGACGGCGGCGCCGGCCGTTTGCGTGCGATGAACCTCGCAACGCAGGAGCATGCGGCGCGCGTGCGCATGCCCGCGCTCGAGCTGGTCCACGAGCGCTTCACCGAATTGTTGCGCTCGACGCTGTTCGGCGAATTGCGGCGCGTCCCCTCGATCACCGCGGTGCCGTTGCGCGCATTGCCCTACGCGAGCTTCATCGGCGAGCTCGCCACGCCGGTGCACGTGACGGTCGTCGACATGAAGCCGCTGGGCGGCCACGCGCTGGTGACCATCGACGCGAGCCTGGTGGGTGTTTTCGTCGACGCGCTGTTCGGTGGCGGCAGCGTCAAGCCGGGCGCCGAAAACCGCAGTTTCACCGCCACCGAGGAACGCCTGGTCGACCGCATCGTCGTGATGCTGCTCGCCGCTTACGCGAAGAGCTGGCACGACGTCGCCGTGCTGTCGCCGGCGCGCCTGCGCACCGAGACGCAGCCGCGCTTCGTGCAACTGGCCGACGCCGACGACATCGTCTATTGCGCGCGTTTTTCGATCGACATAGGCACCGGCGGCGGCGCGCTGCAGATCTGCCTGCCGCGCTCGCTGCTGGCGCCGTTGCGCGAACGCCTGCAGGCGCCCGCGCGCGAGGACACGCGCCCCCCCGGCAATAGCTGGCGCGCGCCGCTGACCGACGGCGTGCAATCCGTCGAAGTCGAGCTGACCGTCAATCTCGCGCAATGCTCGCTGCGGCTGTCCGACCTGCTCAACATGCAGGCCGGCGATCTGTTCTCGATCGAAATCCCCGAACGCGTCGTCGCCGAGGTCAACGGCGTGCCGATGTTCGATTGCCGCTTTGGCGTTGCAGGCGGTCACTACGCGCTGTCCGTTGCGCGCGTGCTGACGCCGCGCAAGGACCCTTCCTCACCGACCGCGCCCTGACGGCGCCGGAGAAACCCGATGGCCGAAACCTTGCCGCAATCCCCCGTACCCGCAGACGCCGCCGCCACTGCGCGTCCCGCCGTGTTCGACCGCCTCGCCGCCACGCCGGGCGTCGCCGGCCAGCCCAGCGACATCGGTATGGTGATGGACATTCCCGTGCAGCTCACCGTGCAGCTCGGACGCACGCGGCTGCCGATCCGCGACGTGCTGCAACTCGCGCAGGGCTCGGTTGTCGAGCTCGATGGCCTCGCCGGCGAACCGCTCGACGTCTACGTCAACGGCTGCCTGCTCGCGCAGGGCGAAGTCGTCGTCGTCAACGAAAAGTTCGGCATTCGCCTGACCGACATCGTCACGCCCGCCGAACGCGCGCGCAAGCTGCCGCGCTGACGGAAAGCGGACGATGTCCCGAGTGATCGAGCGCTGCATCCGGTGCTGCGCGCTGGCGGCAAGCGTCGTCGCGTCCGCGCAGTGCGCCGCCGCGGCGGCAGCCGGGCCGATCGAGCCGTCATTTGCAGGCGGCTTGGTACAGACGTTGCTCGGGCTCGCCATCGTGCTCGCGCTCATTTGGGGCGCTGCGTGGCTGATGCGCAGGCTCAACGTCGGCACCCATTCGGCCGGCGCCGCC
>DATCFA010000087.1:0-2210 GCA_036509805.1 Casimicrobiaceae bacterium | reverse complement strand
CGCCAGCTCAACACGCCGTTCGAACTCGGCGAGCCTTTGCGGTTCTTCGTCGTGCGCATGCGCGATGCATTCCTGCTGGGCGTCGCCTACGATCACTTCCTCGCCGGTGGCGACTCCGTTGCGGCGCTGCTCGGTGCAATCATCGTAGCGATGATGCGCGACGAGGCGCGCGGCGTGGCCGCCGTCGACCCACCGTCGCTGTATCCGCCCACGTACGCGAGGTTGTTGCGCACCCATACGCGCTGGTTCGTAGCCGCGCTCGCGGCGATGCCCGCGCTGATGCGCGAGTCGAAGCATGCGCTGCGCACGCATGACCGCGACGCCGACGATCCCCGCAATGCCTACGTGCTCATCCGTGTTGCGCCGACAGATGCAGCGGCATTGCGCCGGCACGCTGCGGACTTCGGCGTGACATTGCACGACCTCGTCATCGCGCTGCTGCTGCGCTCGCTGTCGCCGTTTGCGGCGGCGAGGCATGCACAGCGCACGCGGCGCGGCATTGCAGTCGCGTCCATTGTCAACATCAGGAAGGATTTCGGAGGCATCGATGCATCGGCATTCGGACAGCTGCTTGCCAGCCTGCGCGTCATGCATCCGGTTCCCGAAGGCATCGGCATCGCCGAGCTGGCGCGCGACGTGCGCAGCGCGACGTTGCCGATCAAGCGCCGCCATCTCTATCTGCGCACGCTGTTCGGGCTGGCGGCCGCTTCCTGCGCATGGCCATTGATGAGCGACCGCCAGCGCAGCCGATTCTACGCCAAGCACCACCCGGCGTGGGCGGGCGTGTCGATGCTTGACGTGGACCCGCTTTGGCCGGCGGCAGCCGGCAGCGCTCAAAGCTACACGCGCGGAGTGTCCACCGGTCCGCTGACGCCTGCGGTGCTGGCGATCTCGACGACGGCAGCCGAGATTTCGATCGGCGTGTCGTGGCGCCCAACCGCGCTTTCCAACGACTTTCCGGAACGCTTGCGCGCCGAAATCGAACAATGCGCGCGCGACTGACGCTCGACGCGACGCTGCGGGTGGCCGGCGCGATCGCGTTGGCGCTTGCGCTCGCGTCCTGCGCGACGCTTGCGGACGATTCCACGGTTCGTACCGGTCCGCCCGCGGCCGGCAGCGTGCTGCGCGCGTTCAAAATGACGCCGGAACTGGAAGCGCGGGTCCTCGCGCTCGATCCGCATCACGTCAGCGACGACGATGTTCGCAAAACACTGGCGCTCGGACCCGCGCCGCGCATCATCAAACTGCACGGCGGCATCTTTCCCACGTGGCTCATCATGGAGTCGTTCGCCAATTTCCTGGTGCGCATGGGCTACCCGTCGAGCGAAGTGCGTGACCCGGCGACCAAGGAAACATCGCACAGCCCGTACGACAGCAGCAACGCGCTCGCCGGCCAGATCGCATGGTTCTACGAGCACGAGGGCACGCGGCCGATGATCATCGGGCACAGCCAGGGCGGCATGCAGGCGGTCAAGGTGCTCTACGAGCTGGCCGGCAAGTTCGACGACCGCGTCGACGCGGTCAACCCGTTTACGCACGCAAGCGAGGGCCGCACGACGATCGTCGATCCGCTGACCGGGCAGGTACGGCCGGTCACCAGCCTGGTGCTGCCGTATGTGTCGGCAGTCGGCGCCGGCGGCGCGGCGCTGCTACTGCCCAACCAGTGGAGCATGGTGACGCGCCTGTACGACATACCCGACAGCGTGGAAGACTTCACCGGCTTCGCGATCGGCGTCGACCTGATCGCGTGGGACGGCCCGCATACGCGGGACCTTTACAACCCGCTGGGTTCGGCGCATGTGCGCAATGTGCGCCTGCCGGCTGCGTATTCGCACCTTTACGTCGTCAACACCGACCAGCTCGGCGTCGAGCCGGGGGCCCGCAACTGGATCAACGCGTGGACACCCGCGCTGACCGGCAAGGACCCGCCCGCCGGAATCGACCAGGAGAATATCCAGTGGGCGGCCGATGTCTGGTACAGCATCAAGGAACACTGGGTCATCGAAGCACAGCGCTTCGTTCGCGCCCGCCGCGCGCTGCCTGCCGGCTGACGCCGCACCCCGGGCGCCGCGCGTTTGCTAAAATCGCGCGTTTGCCGTCCGCTGGCGAGCCGCCGGCGGCCAAGCCCTCGATCGCGCACGAAAGGTTCCGTTGACTCAACCGTCCCCAACGCCGGCTGCACCGGCGCAGGCAACGCCGCTCGCCGGACG
>DATCFA010000086.1:0-3264 GCA_036509805.1 Casimicrobiaceae bacterium | reverse complement strand
GGCGGGCGCTGGCTTCGCAGCCGTTGCCGCCTTAGGTGCCGGCGCCGGTGTTGGCGGCGGCGTCGGCTTCGGCTTCGCAGCGACTGCTACGGCCGGCCGCGGCGAACGCATCGATTCGGTCAGCGCGATCTTCTGCGGCATGGGAATGGTCTTCAGTTGCGCGCCGATGTCGAACGATTCACCGGGGCCCGGCTGCAGCTTGGTGGTCGGCGAGCGCGGCGCGGCCTGGCCCACCAGCGTGGCGTTCTCCAGCAGCGAAATGAGCTTGCCGGCGTTGGCCGATTCGCCGCGCATGAACAGCTCGCGCTGCGCGAGCTTGCCGTGTATCGACGACTTGATCTCGAACTGCGTGAGCCAGGTGTCGTCGGGCAAAAGGCGCGTGACCTCGTCGAGCACCTGCGCGACCCCCGGCGTCGTGTACTTGCGCTCGAGCGCGAAGTTGTATTGGCTGACCATGCGGTCGAGCTCGCTGCGCAGGCGGTCGGACTGCTGCGCGCGCGTCGCCGCCTCGTCGGCGGTGTTCATCAGCGCGATCGCATATTCGCGCTTGTGCCACAGCGGCACGATGACCACTGCGGCCACCAGCAACAGCAGCACGCATAGCGGCGCAATCACCTGCCAGCGCAGCAGGTGGCTGCCTTCGACGCGGTCTTCGGCCGTCAGCAGGTTGATCTTCGACGCCGCCGCGTCGCGCGGTGCATCGGCGACCACCGCCACGACATCGGCGCCGAACGAACGCACCAGCGCGAGCGCCTGGTCGAGCACGCGCCGGCGCACCGTCACCACGTCGACAGTGATCTCGCGGCGCGCGGCGTCGCGGCCGGTGACGACAGCATCGAAATGCAGGTCTTCGGCCTTGAAAGGCGTCAGCCGGTCGATGTCGTAGCCGATGGTCGCGCGCAGGTTGTCCTCGACGGCGGCCGGCAGCTTGAGGCTGCGTCGCAGCACCTGCCGCGCCGACAGCGCCAGCGTGACATCGCGCTGTCCGGGCGTCAGCGCGAAGATGGCATCGAGCGCTGCGCGCCCCTGCGCGGCAACCGCGGCGGCGTCGGCGCTGACGGCGATGCTGGCGGCTTCGTGCATGCCGAAGGATTCGCCCGGCTGCGACGGCCGCCAGAACGTGATGCGCTCGGCGTCGACCGCGATCACCGGGCGCAGCCGGCGGCGCTCGATCGCGTCGCGCACGCGCGCGGGCACCAGCGACGACAACTCGTGCAGCCACCATGCGCCGAACCCGGCGACGCCCAGACGGCGCGTCACGTCGGCAAATGAAATGTTCGCCCTGGCGAAATCAGGATCGGCCATTGGAATCGGATGTAGTTGCGGTCACGACGGGAGGCGCACTGCCGCCCTGCAACCATGCGAGGATCACCAGCGGGCGGCGCATGTCCTGCGACGGGCGCACCACCGCTTCGCGAACGAAGGTTACACCATCGGCCAGCGACGCGACCGTGCGTATGCGCCACGTTGATACGGCGCCGGCGGACATTCCCGATGCGGGTGCGAACGACGGCGGCGGCAGCTTGTTGGCAAGCGCATCGGCACGCGCGGCGAGGAACGTGTCGACCGCCTCGCCGGTGGCGTTGGGCATCGACATCAGGACGTCGCGAGAAGCGGTGGCGGGATTGACGCCGCGCGCGCGCGAAAACACGGTGAGGCTCGGCGCGATCCGCGCGAAGATCGCCGGCGTCATGCCGAGCACGCGCGCCGCTTCGCCGACGGTCTCGAACGGCGCATTCGACGGCGTGTACTTGAGCCCCGCCGCCTGGTAGTCGGGGGCCTCGGCGCCGTTGGGACGCTTCAGGTCGTCGGCGTCGCGCCAGTCGGCCAGCGCGTCGAGCAGGTGTGCTGCGGTGTCGGCATCAGCGCCACCGACGGTGATCAAAAGGCCGGTGATCAACGCGTCGGGCGCGGTGTTGAGGTCGATCTTCGCCGATTCGTCGGTGGCAACCGCCGACAGCGTGATCGCGCCGTCGGTGTAGACGTGTGTGCTGCCATCGGCTTGCCAAGCGTCGGGCAGCCGCGGTCGCGTCAGCTCGAACACCGTGCGCTCGATGGCGCCGTCGGCGGCGGCGCGCACCTGTGCGACTTCCACCGCGTTGCGCGCCGACAGCGCCTCGTGGCGCATGCCGAACGCAAAGCTCGCGCCGATCGCCGTCAGCAGGATGGTGAGCCACAGCACGAGAATCAACGCGATGCCGCGTTGCCGGCGCAAGGGCGTCATGCCGACACGCACTGTTGCCGCGTGTAGTCGTAGCCGCGGCAGCCTGCTTCGGGCGCATTGCGCGGCGACGCGTAGATGGTCGGCCACGGCGCGCCATGCGCGGGAATCACGTCGATGCGGATCTCGAGCGGCAGCGACTGGCGGCTGTCCCAGCGGTCGCGCCACGTGGGAGCGGTGGACACGTCGGCGCCGTCGTCGCGGCCGTAGTACTGCAGCTTCAACTCGCTGATGCCGTCGGCCAGCACCGAATGATCGGGCGACGAGAATTCGGGCATCGTGGTCGCGGTGATGTCGGGAACCATGCGGTCGAGGATCAGCGACGACTTGTCGCCGTCCTGCGCGATGCGCAGCCGGTAGAGCCACACGCCGCCGCCCTGCACGCGCGCCGGCAGCGGCGCCGCATAGATGAGCTCGTCGGCAGTGCCGCTGAACAGCAGCGGGAATTCGACGATCCGCTTCATCCGCTGCGGATGCTGCTCCTCGATCTGCATGCTGAGGAACTGCTCGGCGAGACGCATGTTCGACGTGGCTTCGGCGCGCGCGTCGCCGGTATCCCAGCTCTTGCTCGCCATGTGCAGCGAGCCGAACAACACCGCCGACATCAGCGCCATCAGCGTCAGCGCGATCAGCAGCTCGATCAACGTGAAGCCGCGTTGCGCGTCGGCGCGACAGGCTCCCGCAAGGCGCGACAGGCTCCCTCTCCCGCTTGCGGGAGAGGGCTGGGGTGAGGGCGGCGCATTCGTGCAGCTCATGGTTGCAGGTCCTTGCGCGCCAGCTTGACCGTCGACAGCGCGATGGTGCGGTCTAGGCCCGTCGCGCCAGGGAACGAGACGTTGACGCTGACGCGCAACAGCTGCATCGGCAGCGTCTGCGAGGCGTCGGCGAGGTCGGGACTGATATCGGTCGCGATGTAGGGCTCGACGCGCGTCGACCAGTTGATGCGGCCGTCGTCGACGCTGCCCGAATTGGTGGCGGGTTTCAGCGGGATCGCCCCGCTCGCCGCGGATAGCTGTCCTTCCGCCACCAGCTCGGCACGGCTC
>DATCFA010000085.1:0-3580 GCA_036509805.1 Casimicrobiaceae bacterium | reverse complement strand
CTGTCGTCGTAGTAGTCGACATAGCGCGTGTGCTGGGTCGCGAACACGTGCGGCAGCTCGCGCGGCGCGATGCCGATGCGCGTGCACGCGACATCGAAGTCGCGCTGCAGGTGCTCGAAGCGCCCGACGAAGTCGACGGCGACCTTGCGCCGGACCGATAACCGGTCGAACTGCGAGCGCAGCGCCTCCTTTTCGAGCCAGGGCGCGTCGGGCGCCAGTGCGACGCCGCGCGACAGGCGCTCGAGCATTTCGCCGAAACTGTAGTCGAACAGCTTTTGGCGGTCGCGGCTCCAGTGATAGCGCGACACCAGCCAATCCCACGGGTTGCGCACGAATGCGAACTTGAAGTATTCGCGAAACTGCCGCGGGAATTTCTTGCGGTAATAGGCGACATCGGCGTGCTTGTAACGGACGTCCTTTTCGTCGGCATCGGGCTCGAACATTTTCTCGATGCTCGTGCCCCCCGTCTTGTTGAGGTGTACGAAAATGAACTTGTGCTCGTCGGAGATCATGGGCGCGCCGCGCGAAGCGGTAATCGCGAATGATACCTTCGACGACGCAGCACTAGCGCGCGACGCGAAAGCCGATGTTGCTCGACGTGCTGTGCGGCGTGTTCGAGCTGCGCGCCGCGACGCGGTAGCGGTTGCAGTACGAATCGTGGCACAGGAACGATCCGCCGCGCATCGAACGGCGGCCGGTAGGCAATTCGCCGCGCGGATCGCGCGCGGCGGTGGCCGCGTGATACGCCGGGTTGAACCAGTCGTCGCACCATTCCCAGACGTTGCCGCAGACGTTGTAGAGGCCGTACGCATTGGGCGTACCGGAAACCGCGGGCATCGGCGCGGGGACGAAACCCGGCGCGGGCGCGTGCGGAAATTCGCCGCGCCAGATGTTGCAGCGCGGTGCACCGTCGTGCAGCAAAACGTCGCCCCACGCGTAGCGACGTCCGTCGAGGCCGCCGCGCGCCGCGCATTCCCACTCGGCTTCGGTCGGCAGGCGCACCCGCGCCCACGCGCAATACGCCTGCGCGTCGCTCCACGAAACGTGGACCACCGGATATTCCGGCCGCGTGTGGATGTGCGAACCCGGACCCTCCGGACGCTGCCACGACGCGTCCGCAACCGAAAGCCACCACGGGATGCCGGCGACCGACTGCAGCGCGTGGCCACGCAACGATTCGGGTACCTGGAGGTAGAACACGAACGAGTTGCCCAGGCGCTCGGCTTCGGTCACGTAGTGCGTCGCGCGGACGAAGTCGCCGAATTCACCGTTGGTGACGGTCGCCGCCGCGATCTCGAACGCGCTCAGCGACAACGGACGCGCGGGTCCTTCGCCGTCGCCGACGATCGCCTCCGCCGAATCGTTGCCCATCGTGAACGTGCACGCGGCGATTGCGACGAGCGCCGCGGCGTCGGCGATCGCCGCGTCGCGCGGGGGACTCGGCGCGACGGCTGCGAGCGCGCCGTCGGACGGCGCGCTGGGGGAGCAACAGTTGGCCATCGTCGGGGATTGCCCTAGGATTTTTCCCAGAAAGCGCGGGTGACGCCCTGGCTTTGCATCAGCGCGAGTATTTTTTCGCGCGGGATCACGCCGCAACGCGCCGCCCACGCGTCGTATTGGCGCGCCATGTCGGCCACGCGCACCGCTTGCGCGGACGCGAGATCGTGCAGCTCGGTGCGGTCCATCTCCATGTCGTACAACTCCCACGCCGCCGGATAGTTGCGCACCAGCTTCCACCTGCCGATGCGCACGGCGGCATTGCCCTCGTGTTCCCAGAACATCGGCGCGCGCTCGCCACCGTCGCCGTCGAACGCCGGCGCCAGTGACTGGCCCTTGAGCGGCGCAATCGCATTGCCGTCCCACGCGTCCGGGTACTGCGCGCCGGTCAGGTCGACGACCGTCGCCATGATATCCGGCAAGTAGCCCGGTGTATGACGAATGGCGCCGGCGTCGACGATGCCCTGCGGCCAGTGGACGATCAGCGGCGTCGAGATGCCCCCTTCGTGGATCCAGTGCTTGTACAGCCGGAACGGCGCATTGGACAGGTTGGCCCACGCGGTCCCATAGCTTTGATACGTGTTCTCGGGGCCCGGCATCCGCCCGGGGTCGTTGCCGAAGTGCACGGGCTCGCCTGCGCGCGTGTGCGACTTGGCGATCATCAGCTTGTTGACCAGCTCGTCGACGGTCACGTTCTCGGGAATGTCTTCGGCGCAGCCGCCATTGTCGGACAGGAAGATCACGATCGTGTTGTCGAGCTGTCCGGATTTGTCGAGCGCGGCGATGATGCGTCCGACGCCCTGGTCCATGCGGTCGACCTGCGCCGCATACACCTCCATGCAGCGCGTCAGCCAGGCCTTGTTCCCGGCATCGCTCCACGGCGGCTGCGCAGGGTCGCGCGGCGTCATCTGCCAGCGCGGGTCGAGCATTCCCCATTCGACCAGTTTGCGCAGGCGCTCGCCGCGCAGCGCATCCCATCCCTTGTCGAAGCGGCCCTTGTACTTGGCGATGTCCGCAGCGTGCGCGTGCAGTGGCCAATGCGGCGCCGTGTAGGCGACGTAGGTGAAAAACGGCGTGTCCGCCGCGTTGCGCCGATGCTTGTCGATGTACGCGACCGCCTGGTCGCTGATGGCATCGGTATAGAAGAACGCGTCGTTGGTCCTCGCTTCGTGCTCGATATTCTCGTTGCCGCGCGTCAGCGTCGAAGGATCGTAGAAGCTGCCCGCGCCGATGATCGTGCCGAAGAATTCGTCGAAGCCGCGCTGCAGCGGCCATGCATCGGTCGGCTGCGTGAGACTGCTGGCGATGTGCCACTTGCCGCTCATGTAGGTCTTGTAGCCGTTGCGTTTCAGCACTTGCGCGATCGTCACGCAGCGGTGATTGAGGTTGCCCGCGTAGCCTTCTGGACCCGAGTCGTAGGTCAGGATGCCGACGCCGGTCTGGTGCGGGTGCAGGCCGGTCAGCATCGACGCGCGCGACGGGCTGCAGCGCGCGGTGTTGTAGAACTGCGAGAAGCGCAGCCCGTTCGCCGCCAGCCGGTCGAGGTTCGGCGTGTCGATCTCGCCGCCGTAGCAGCCGATGTCGGAATAGCCCATGTCGTCGTTGAGGATCAGCACGACATTCGGTCGGTTCTTCTTCATTGCCGGTTGGTTTCCTTCGTTCCGGTTGGACGAGCGATCGCAGCTGCGCGGGCGCAACCGCACACACTCGCGGCATTCCGATGTACTCGTTTACATCAACGTTACCAGCGGCTTGCTGCACGTACAAGCCTCGCGTATAACTCGTTGCGCGCGGCGCCCGGATGAGCGCCCAAGAGGAAAGCGAATGAAACTCGCAGCCCATGGAATCGGTCTATAGTGGGGCGGGCGCACTCGTCCCGCGCTTCACGAAAGGATCACCCGCATGTCCGACCACAAGCATGGCAAGGAAGACAAGAAGAAACCTCAGTTATCGCCCAAGGAAAAGAAGGCGCTCAAGCAGCAGAAGAAGCACGCGGGCGACGCGCCGCAACTGATCAAGCAAGCGTAGCCATCGCGACGACGGCGGCCATCGGGCGGCGCGCCTTGGTGGATGGCATCCGGCT
>DATCFA010000084.1:0-2414 GCA_036509805.1 Casimicrobiaceae bacterium | reverse complement strand
CGCAATCAAGGAGTACATCGCCCTGCACAACCAAAATCCCAAGCCATTTGTCTGGACGGCCAAAGCTCACGACATCCTCGCCAAGGTGATTCGCGCCAATCGCAATTTAAGTTCCAAACAGAACGAAGCACTGCACTAGCGGCGGCCGGCACTGAGCACGCCCGGGACGTCGCGCACCAGCGCCAGCGCGTGCCGCAGTGCGTCGACGCCGCCCACCTCGATGGTGAATCCCATCCGCGACTGCATGTTGCGCGTCAGTGTGCGCGCGGCGGTCACGTTGATCTTCTCGCGCGACAGCACTTCCGAAATGTCGCGCAGCAATCCCTGGCGGTCCATCGCCTCGACGACGATGTCGACGGGAAAGACTTCGTCGCGCGCAGCGCCCCAGTCGGCGTCGATCAGGCGCTCGGGCTCACGCACGCGAATGCGCGCGACGTTGTTGCACGCCGCGCGGTGTATCGTCACGCCCTTGCCGCGCGTGATGAAGCCGACGATCGGGTCCGGCGGCGCGGGCTTGCAGCAGCGTGCGAGTCCGGTCATCAGCCGGTCGACGCCCACGACCAGGATTCCGCTGCCGGAGCCTTGCGCGCGGCTGCGCCGCGTGGCCACCGCATCGTCCGCCGGCGCGGTGACCGCCGCGGCCTGCGGCTGCGCAACCGCGTGGATCGCCGCCTGCACCTGGCGGGTGTTGATGTCGTCGCGCGCGAACGCGGCGAAGAAATCGTCGATCTTCGCAAAGCCCGCCTTGGCGGCGACCGCATCGAGCTTGAGGACGCTGTGGCCGAGCCGTGCGAGCTCGCGCTCCACCAGCGCGCGCCCCTGCGCAACGGTCTCGTCATATTGCTGGGCCTTGAACCATTGGCGGACCTTGGCGCGCGCGCGGTGACTGGCGACGTACCCCAGCTCGGCGTTGAGCCAATCGCGCGAGGGCCCGCCCTGCTTCGTCGTGATTACCTCGACGCGCTGGCCGTTGGCGAGCTTGTAGTCGAGCGGCACCATCTGTCCGTCGACGCGTGCGCCGCGACAGCGATGTCCGAGATTGGTATGCACGGCGTACGCGAAGTCGACGGGCGTCGCCCCGCGCGGCAAGTCGATCACCTTGCCTTGCGGCGTCAGCACATAGATCGACTCGGTGAACAGGCTGCTTTTGAACGCCGACAGCAGGTCGCCGGTGGCGGCGACAGAATCCTTCCAGTCGAGGATCTGCCGCAGCCAGCCGATCTTTTCATCGAAGCCGGGATCGCGACGCAGCGCGGTGCTTCCGACTTCCTTGTAGCGCCAGTGCGACGCCACGCCGTATTCGGAATGCTGATGCATTTCGCGCGTGCGGATCTGCACCTCCAGCGCACGGCCCTGAGGCCCGGTCACCGCGGTGTGCAGCGAGCGATACTCGTTGGCCTTGGGCTTGGCGATGTAATCGTCGAACTCATCGGCCAGCGGCGTCCACAGGTGATGGACGATGCCGAGCGCGGCGTAGCAATCACGGATCTCGTCCACCAGCACGCGCAGCGCGCGGATGTCGTAGAGCGCCTCGATGCCAGCTTGCTTGCGCTGCATCTTTTTCCAGATGCTGTGGATGTGCTTGGGGCGCCCGCTCACCTCGGCGCGAATGCCGGCCGCGGCGAGTTCACGGCGAAGTGTCGCCACCGCGTCGTCGATGTAGCGTTCGCGATCGATGCGCCGTTCATCGAGCAGGCGCGCGATCCGCCGGTAAGCATCCGGCTGCAACGCGCGCAGCGACAGATCCTCGAGCTCCCACTTCAGCTGCCACACACCCAGCCGGTTGGCAAGCGGCGCGAACAGGTCGACGACATCCTGCGCGGCGGCGCGACGCACGATCTCGTCGCCCGTCATCAGGAATCGCAGCGCCTGTGTGCGCTCGGCGAGCTTGATCAGCACGACGCGGATGTCCCCGACCATCGCCAACAGCATCTTGCGCAGGTTTTCGGCCTGTTCCTCCCAGTCGGCGGCCGCCACATCTGCAGGCGTCGCGCGAATGTCGTCCATCCGCGTCACGCCGGCGACGAGCTCGGCCACGTCGGCGCCGAATCGTTCGGCAATGGCGGCGGCGGCGAACACGCGCGTTTGCACCAGCGGCAACAGCAATGCGGCGTGGATTGTCGCGGGATCGAGCTTGAGCGCGGCAAGGATGGTCGCCGTGCCGAGAGCGCGCTCGGCGAGCGCCTCGCCGTCGGCGGTGCGCAGATCGGCCGCATGCTGGCCGACAAATGCGAGAGTCGCAGCGAACGCGTCGATGTCGGCGCCGGCATAAGCGTCGCGCAATCCGTCACGCCACTCGGCAAAAGCCAATGCAGCGATCGAGGACGGCGTTGCGTGCGCTGACGCGACCATGATGCGTCAATTATACGCAGGCCGTCATCGCCGAAATCGACTGCATCGTCAGCCGACATGCT
>DATCFA010000083.1:0-3180 GCA_036509805.1 Casimicrobiaceae bacterium | reverse complement strand
GTTCCATGCGTTCGCTCTTGGTCAGTTTCATCATGCCCTCCGCCGGCATGATTATACTAACGTTTTAAGTGTTACAGTCCACTAGTCACGACCAACGCGATTCGCAATAGGCTGTACATTGCATATGGGAAGGCGTGGCGCGCGCCTGCGGACTGCGCGCGCGCCGCGGGAGGCTGACTGCGTCGCCGGCCAGAGATTTGCCGGAAGATGCCGCCGGAGGCGAAACAGTCGCTTCGCCTCAGCGCGCGGTCATGCGCGCGCGAGTGCAGCCGTCGCGTCGCCGGGCCGCTCGATGCTTGCGCCGGTGATATCGACCAGCCCGAGGCCCACGCCGCGATTGATCGCGCTGACCACCGCCTTCAGCGTCGCCGTGACGATGTTCGAGTCGAGCCCCACGCCGTACACGGCACGCTCGAGGCCCACGCGCAGCTGCACGTACGACACCGCGGTGGCGTCCTCGCCGGCTCCCACGCCGTGCTCGTGGTAGTTCTGCACATGGATGTCGACGCCCAGCGCGTCGCGCAGCACCTGCACGAACGCGTCCACCGGGCCGTTGCCGGCACCCCGCAGCGTGCGCTCGACGCCGTCGAAGGCGATGCGTGTCGAAAGCTGCTCGACATGGCCATCGTCGGCGTGTTGCGCACGATGGTCGATATAGCGCAGCGGCGCGTCGGGCGATATGTACTCGCGCTCGAACACCGCGCGAATCTCGGCCGCGCCCAATTCCTTGCCGGTGGCGTCGGTAATCCGCTGCACCGCATGGCTGAACTCGATCTGCAACAGGCGCGGCAATGCAAGACCGTAGTCGCGCTCGAGCAGGTAGGCGACGCCGCCCTTGCCCGACTGGCTGTTGACGCGGATCACGGCGTCGTACGTGCGCCCGACATCCGCCGGGTCGATCGGCAGGTACGGCACGTCCCAGTGCTCGTCGCCGCGCGCGAGCCACGTGCGGCGCTCGGCGAGCCCCTTCTTGATCGCGTCCTGGTGCGACCCCGAGAACGCGGTGAACACGAGCTCGCCGCCGTACGGGTGGCGCGGGTGCACGTCCATCTGGTTCGCGAACTCGACGGTGCGGATGATCGCGTTGATGTCGGAAAAGTCGATCCCCGGATCGATGCCCTGCGTGAAGAGGTTGAGGCCCAGCGTGACGAGGCACACGTTGCCGGTGCGCTCGCCGTTGCCGAACAGGCAGCCCTCGACGCGCTCGGCGCCCGCCATCTGCGCGAGCTCGGCGGCGGCGACCCCGCAGCCGCGGTCGTTGTGCGGATGGATCGACAGCACGATCGCGTCGCGGCGCGCCAGGTTGCCGCTCATCCACTCGATCTGGTCGGCATACACGTTCGGCGTCGACAACTCCACCGTGGACGGCAGGTTGATGATCGCCTTGTGCGCAGGCGTGGGCTGCCACACGGCGGTCACCGCGTCGCAGATTTCCCTGGCGAATTCGAGCTCGGTGGCGGTGAAGCTCTCCGGTGTGTACTCGAACGTCCACTGCGTGTCCGCGTGTTGTTTGGCGAGGTCGCGGATCAGCGTCGCGCCTGCGGTGGCGATGTCGACGATGCCGGGCTTGTCGAGCTTGAAAACGACGCGCCGCTGCGTGACGGACGTCGAGTTGTAGAGGTGCATGATCGCGCGCCTGGCACCTGCAAGTGCCTCGAACGAGCGGCGGATCAGCGGCTCGCGCGCCTGCGTCAGCACCTGCACGGTGACGTCGGCGGGGATCAGGTCCTCGTCGATCAGCTTGCGGATGAAGTCGTAGTCGGTCTGCGACGCCGCCGGAAAGCCGACTTCGATTTCCTTGTAGCCCATGTCCAGCAGCAGCCGGAACATGCGCATCTTGCGTTGCGCATCCATCGGCTCGATCAGCGCCTGGTTGCCGTCGCGCAGGTCGACGCTGCACCATGCCGGCGCGGCGGTTATCCGGCGCGATGGCCATTGGCGCCCGGGCATGTCGATGGTCGCGAAGGGCTGGTACTTGGCGTGTGCGCGGGTGCTCATGGCGTGGTCCTCGGGTCTGGCGCCCCGGTGCGCGATCCAACCGCCACGCGACGGAGCGAAAGGCAATGCCCGCCCGCTGCCGGGTTGGCGTTGCATCGGTGCTGCTCTACGGAAGGGGGGGTGGGTTATGTGCGCGCGGGGCGCAGCAGCAGCAGCAGGCCGCGGGCAATCGCAGATGCGCCGAGGAGAGGCGTGCGAGTGGCGGCCGAAAGATCGCTGCTGGCGGTGAAACCGTTCATGAGCACGACGGTAGCCCAAATTGATGCACTGCGCAAGCGCGGGGGCGCGCCGCCCGGGTACGGTTGTGGCAAATACGCCGCATCAGCCCGCACGCAGCCGGCGTTTCCTCCACATCCAGGCGCTGACGACGAATCCCGATATCGCGTAGGCGACGAAGCCGGCGAACAGCACGGTGGCCGGCTGGTACGACAGCAGTGCGATCAGCAGCACGAACACGAAGATCGCCAGGAACGGCACGCTCTTGCGCAGGTTGATCCCCTTGAGGCTGTAATACTTGAGGTTCGACACCATCGTCAGGCCGGCGAACAGCGTGATGCCCCAGGCGATCCAGCGCAGGCCGCTGGGGTCGACCATGTAGTCGTCGATGATGAACACGAAGCCCGCCACCAGCGCCGCCGCGGCCGGGCTCGGCATGCCGGTGAACCAGCGCTTGTCGGCGACTTCGAGCAGCGTGTTGAAACGCGCGAGGCGAAGTGCTGCACCCGCGACGTAGACGAACGCCGCGATCCAGCCGAGCTTGCCCATGTCGCGCAGCACCCATTCGTACATCACCAGCGCGGGCGCCGCACCGAAGCTCACCATGTCGGACAGGCTGTCGTACTCGGCGCCGAACGCGCTTTGCGTATGCGTCATCCGCGCGACGAAGCCGTCGAGGGTGTCGAGCACCATCGCCACGTAGATCGCGACGGCGGCCAGGTCGAAGCGCGCGTCCATCCCCTGCACGATCGCGTAGAAGCCGGCGAACAGCGACGCCGTGGTGAACAGGTTCGGCAGCAGGAAAATGCCGCGGCGGCGGATGCGGTTCTTGCGCAGCGCGCGCTGGGTGTCGAAGTCGACCATGGACGGCTTCCGTCAGGCGAGGTCGGCGAGGATCGTCGACGTCGCGTAGACGACGTCGCCGACCGCGGCGCGCGGGCGCGCGCTGAGCGGCAGGTAGACGTC
>DATCFA010000082.1:0-3225 GCA_036509805.1 Casimicrobiaceae bacterium | reverse complement strand
GGTGCTGAAGCCCGATGACGTCGCGATTCCCGCGGGCACGTGGATGGGCGCGGGCGACGCGTTCGCGCGGTATCCGGCGCTGGCTGCGCGACTGGGACTCGCGTCGACCGACGCCACGCTGCGTCCGTCGGCGCGCGCGGTTGCCACGCTGGCGATGCCACGCGTTGCCAATGGAAGCGCCGTCGCGGCGCGCGATGCGTTGCCGGCGTATGTGCGCCACCGCGTCGCGCTGACCAGCGCCGAACGCGACGCGGGCGCGAGGCTCTGACGCGATGGCGTCGTTGCCCCGTTACGATGCCGCGCTCGCCAACGTTGTCTGGCGACCATTGGCCGTCGACGACCTGGGCTACGTGTCGGTGCTCGAAGGGGAAATTCACGCGGCGCCGTGGACGCTCGGCAACTTTCGCGACGCGCTGCTTGCCGGCTACCAGACGCTGGTGGGCGAGCGCGAGTACCGCATCGTCGCATTCGGCGTGTTGATGTTCGCGCCCGGCGAAGCGCAGATACTCAACCTGTCGGTCGTGCCGGACAACCGGCGCAGCGGGCTCGGCCGCGCGATGCTCAAGCGCTTTCTGCTGGCGGCGCGCGAGCGCGGCGCCGAGCAATGCTTTCTCGAAGTGCGCGCATCCAACGTGCCCGCCATCTCGCTGTATGCCAGCGAAGGATTCATCACTGTCGGGCGCCGCGACAGCTATTACCCCGCCACCGCCACCACGCTGCGCGAAGACGCGCTGGTGATGCGGCGTGCGCTCGCTGCCGCCAACGACGCGTGACGATGGCGACGCGCCTCGACATCCTGCGCGAGCTGAAACTCGCGCCGCTGTGGGTGCGCAAGGTCGCGTCACCCGCAGCCGCGATGCCCGCAGCCGCGACACCCGCAGCGCATGCCGAACCGGCGCCGGTACCCGGCGCGCAACCCGCCGGCGATCCCGCCGCGCGCATCGCGCACATCGCCACGCTGTCGCTGGCCGCGTTGCACGCCGACGCCGCCACCTGCACGGCGTGCAGGCTGTGCCGCTCGCGCAAGCTCGCCGTGCCGGGTGTCGGCGACCCCGATGCCGACTGGCTGTTCGTCGGCGAAGCGCCGGGCGCCGAGGAAGACCTTCGCGGCGAGCCTTTCGTCGGGCAGGCGGGCAAGCTGCTGGACAACATGCTGGCGGCACTGGGGCTGTCGCGCGAGCGGCAGGTCTATATCACCAACGTCCTCAAGTGCCGACCGCCGAACAATCGGACGCCCGAGCCGGGCGAAGTGCTGGCGTGCAAACCCTACCTCGAGCGGCAGATCGCACTGATCGCACCGCGCGTCATCGTCGCGCTGGGCAAGAGCGCCGCAGGATCGCTGCTCGACGACGCGTCGTCGATCGCCAGCCTGCGCGGACGCGTGCACCGCTACCGCGGCGTGCCGCTGGTGGTCACCTATCACCCGGCGTACCTGTTGCGCAGCCTTCCGGACAAGGCGAAAGCCTGGCAGGACCTGCTTCTCGCCAAGCGCACGGTGGTCGCGCACTGAATTCACTCCGGCGACCTTGCGCTGGGCGGTGGCCGCCCGCATAGTTCGCACCGCGGGGAGATACTTTTCCCATCCGCTTAATTTGCAGGAGAGGTTCCATGTTGAAAAAGCTTGCCGGTTTTGCTGCACTGCTGGCGGTGCTCGCGCTGTCGGGTTGCGGCTATAACCAGTTGCAGACGCAGGACGAGCAGATCAAGGCCGCCTGGTCCGAAGTATTGAACCAGTACCAGCGGCGCGCCGACCTCGTTCCCAACCTCGTCAATACCGTCAAGGGTTACGCCGCGCAGGAAGAGCGCGTGCTGACGGAAGTGACCAACGCGCGTGCCAGCGTCGGCAGCATCAAGGCGACCCCCGAGCTCATCAACGATCCCGAGGCGTTCCAGAAATTCATCGCCGCGCAAAACCAGTTGCAGGGTGCGCTGTCGCGCCTGCTCGCCGTGTCGGAGAATTATCCGAACCTCAAGTCCGACCAGGTGTTCCGCGACCTGCAGGCGCAACTCGAAGGCACGGAGAACCGCATCACCGTTGCGCGCAAGCGCTACATCGATTCGGTGCAGGCCTATAACTCGACCGTGCGCTCGTTCCCGACGAACCTGACGGCGATGATCTTCAAGATGGCGCTGAAGCCCAACTTCACCGTTGCCGACGAGGCCGCCGTGAGCCGGCCGCCGACGGTGGAGTTCAACACGTCGACGACGGGCGCGCAGCCGCCTTCCGCTGCGCCGGCGCCGGTGGTCCCGCCGCCTGCACCGCAGAAGTAGCACACTCGTGACGCTCGCCACCGCGCTTGCCGCTCCTGCCGATGCGGGGCGGCGAGCGTGCGCCTTCGACTTGCGCCGTGCGGCGATGCGTGCGCGCGCGTTTCGCGCACTGCTCGTCGCGGCCGTCAGCATCGTCGTCGCAGCGTCGGCGCTCGCTGCCGCGTGGGAGCCCACCAGCGGCGGCCTTGCGCCAATACCCGCGCTGACGGCGCGCGTCACCGATGTCACCAATACGTTGTCTGCAACGGAGCGTCAGGAGATCGACGGCCGCCTCGCCAATTTCGAGCGGAAGACCGGCGGCCAGTTCGTGCTGCTGATGGTGCCGTCGACTGCGCCGGAGCCGATCGAGTCGTATTCCATCCGCGTCGCCGAAGCGTGGAAGATCGGGCGCAAGGGCCAGGACAACGGCATCGTGTTCCTGATCGCCAAGGACGATCGCAAGATGCGCCTCGAGGTCGGCTATGGCTACGAAGGCGTGCTGCCCGACGCCACCGCGCGCAGCGTGATCGGCGACACCGTCGCGCCGTTGTTCGCCAAGTCGCAGTTCGCCGCGGGCATCGACGCCGGCATCGACCGTGTCACGCAGATCGTCACCCAAAGCGGCGAGGCGTCGCCGCCACCGCCGCTGGCAACGCGCAATGCACGCAAGCTCGGTGCGTCGAACTTCGACCCCGGCACGCTGTTCATCCTCCTCTTCATTGTCATCCCGGTCGTCGGCGGCATCCTCAAGCGCATTTTCGGCAAGCTGGCAGGCTCGACGATCGGCGGGGGCATCGTCGGCGCGGTGGCGTGGTTCCTGATTGGATCGCTGGCCGTCGCCGGCGCCGCCGGTGTCGTCTCGCTGCTGGTGATGCTGTTCTTCGGCGGCGGCGGCGGATTGTCGCGCGGCGGCGTTTTCCTGCCCGGGGGCTTTGGCGGCGGTGGTGGCTTTGGCGGTGGTGGAGGCGGCGGCTT
>DATCFA010000081.1:0-2278 GCA_036509805.1 Casimicrobiaceae bacterium | reverse complement strand
GACGCAGATGTCGCCCGAGCTGCGCCTGCTGATGACGACGGGATTTCTCGGCGGCCTGACGACGTTCTCGACGTTTTCGGGCGAAATGACGGGACTGCTGTTGCGCGGCGAGATCCTGTGGGGCGCCATCGGCATCGCCGTGCACGTCATCGGCTCGATCGTGCTGACCGTCGTGGGCATCCTGCTGGTGCGCGCAATCGCATCGGCGGCCCTCGCATGAAGGAGAACCCCGGATGACTGGAACACTGCTGCGCTTTTACGTACACGAGAACCGCAAGCACGACCATGTGCTGCTGTACGAGTGGCTGCTCGAACAGGCGAAGAAGACCGGCATCGAAGGCGGTTCGGCGTTTCGTGCGCTGGCGGGGTTCGGCCGCCACGGCGTGATGCGCGAGGAACATTTCTACGAGCTCGCAGCCAACGTGCCGGTGGCCGTCGACTTCGCCGTGACCGCCGCGCAAGCAGATGCGCTGCTGGCGCTGGTGCGCGCGCACGGCGTCAGCCTCTTCTACGTGCGCATGGCTGCGGAATTCGGATCCATCGACGGCGCGCAATAGGCGCGCCGTCACCAACACAGGAGGACGCACATGGTGCAGGCAATCAGGATTCACGAGACCGGCGGACCGGAGGTGATGCGCTACGAGAGCGTCGAGGTCGGCGCGCCCGGTCCGGGCGAAGCGCGCGTGCGCAACGCCGCCATCGGCGTCAACTACGTCGACACGTACAACCGCAGCGGGCTCTATCCGCTGGCGCTGCCGTCGGGACTCGGCAGCGAGGGCGCGGGTGTCGTCGTCGCCGTGGGCGCGGGTGTCGACTACCTGAAAGCCGGCGATCGCGTCGCGTATTGCGTCGGACCTCAGGGTGCGTACGCCGAGGAGCGCGTGATGCCCGCCGACCGCCTGGTGAAGATTCCGCTGGGCATCGACGACGTCACGGCCGCCACCGCGATGCTGAAAGGGCTGACCGTGCAGTACCTGTTCCGCCAGACGCACGTATTGAAGGGCGGCGAGACGATCCTGTTTCATGCGGCCGCGGGCGGCGTGGGCCTGATCGCCTGCCAGTGGGCGCGCGCGCTCGGCGTGACAATGATCGGCACCGTGGGCTCCGATGCGAAAGCCGAAGTGGCCAGGGCCAATGGCTGCGCGCACACGATCGTCTACACGCGCGAGAATTTCGTCGAGCGCGTGAAGGCGATCACCGGCGGCAACGGTGTGCCCGTCGTCTACGATTCGATCGGCAAGGACACGTTCCCGGCGTCGCTCGACTGCCTGTCGCCGCGTGGCCTGTTCGTCAGTTTCGGCAGCTCGTCGGGGCCGGTGCCGCCGTTCAGCGTGGGAATGCTCGCACCGAAGGGATCGCTGTACGTGACGCGGCCGACGCTGTTCACCTACGCGGCGCGGCGCGCCGACCTGCTGGCCATGGCCGACGAGCTCTTCGCGCTGATTCTCGCCGGCAAGATCAAGTCGGAGGCGCGCCAGCGCTTCGCGCTGAAAGATGCGGCCGACGCGCATCGCGCGCTCGAGTCGCGTGCCACCACCGGCGCGACGGTGCTGATTCCGTAGCGGCGCGCTCAGCGCCGCGCGTTGACGAGGTCGCGCGCCGCGTCGGCGATCATCGACGCGGGCATGCCCAGCGGTCCGACGCCGCGCGCACACAGCGCGTCGGCGGCGGCGCCATGCAGGCATACGCCGATGCGCAGCGTGTCCTTGGCGTCGACGCGCTGTGCGAGCAGTGCGCCGATGATCCCCGACAGCACGTCGCCGGTGCCGGCGGTCGCCAGCGCCGGGTTGCCGCTGGCATTGATGTCCCAGCTCCCGTCCGGATGCGCGAGCACGCTGCCAGCACCCTTGACGACGACGTGCGCGTTGAGCTCGTGCGCCAGCGCGAGCGCTGCCGCGCAGCGGTCGCGCTGGATCGCCGTCACGTCGGTGCCACGCAGGCGCGCCGCTTCGCCGGGATGCGGCGTCACCACGCTCACGCTGCGCCGCGAGCGCAGTGCCGCGCGCAGATTCGCGTCGGCGGCGACGAGGTTGAGGCCATCGGCGTCGACGAGCAGCGGCACGTCGGCCGCGATCGCGCGCACGAGCAACGCGTGTGACGCGGCGCCGGTGCCCAGCCCCGGCCCGATGACGATGGCACTGGCGCCGGAGAACGCGTCGTTTGCCGCGCGCAGCATCAGTTCCGGTGCCGCGAAGTCGACGTCCGGATGCGTGCCGGCGGCGAATCCGACGACGACCTTGCCGGCGCCCAGGCGCAGCGCCGCACGCGCACTCATGAG
>DATCFA010000080.1:0-5555 GCA_036509805.1 Casimicrobiaceae bacterium | reverse complement strand
ACGGGCTTTCGCGTGCACGCGGGCGGCGTGCAGGCAATGACCGGCGTCGTGCCCGACCTGACGACGCTCGGCAAGGTGATCGGAGGCGGCATGCCGGTCGCCGCATTCGGCGGCAAGCGCGCGATCATGCGCGAGATCGCGCCGCTGGGCCCCGTCTACCAGGCGGGCACGCTGTCCGGCAACCCGGTGGCCATTGCCGCGGGATTGGCGACGCTCGCGCTCACCGAGCGCGCAGGATTCTACGAGGCGCTCGGTGCCACGGCGAGCGCGCTGTGCCGCGGTCTCGAGGCGGCGGCGAAGCGCGCGAACGTGGATTTCTGCGCCGATTTCGCGGGCGGGATGTTCGGGTTGTATTTCGCGCCGCGCGTGCCGGTGAGCTACGCGGAGGTGATGGCCTGCGACAAGGCGCGCTTCAACCGCTTCTTCCACGCGATGCTCGCGGCCGGCGTCTACTTGGCACCTTCGGCGTACGAGGCGGGATTCGTTTCCGCAGCACATGGCGCGACCGAGATCGACGCGACGCTGCGCGCCGCCGACGCGGCGTTCGCGGCGGCGCGCGACTGACGCGGGAAATGGCGAGCGTCGGGCGCAACGAGCCCTGCCCCTGCGGCAGCGGCCAGCGGTACAAGCTCTGTCACGGCCGCATCGACCCGCCGCCACGCAAGGTGGACTTCGTCGTCGCGGGCACCCAAAAAGGCGGAACCAGTGCACTCGACAGCTACCTTCGGGAGCATGCGGAAATCTGCATGCCGAAGGTGGGCAAGGAGGTGCATTACTTCGATAACGAGGAGCGTTTTGCGACCGATCGCGCAGCCGGCGATCACAGTTTCTATGAGCGCCAGTTCGCGCCGCTGCCCTCGCAGCGCCGGATCGGCGAAGTGACGCCGATTTACATGTACTGGCAGGCAGCACCGGCGCGCATCGCGCAATACAATCCCGACATGCAGTTCATCCTGCTGCTGCGCAATCCCGCGACGCGCGCGTACTCGCAGTGGAACATGGAGATGAAGCGGCAAATCGAGACGCTGTCGTTCGACGATGCGATCAGGCAGGAGGACGCGCGCCGCCGCGCCGCGCTGCCGCTGCAGCCGCGCAGCAGCTCGTACGTCGACCGCGGCCGTTACGCGGCACAACTGAAGCGCATATGGCAGCAGGTGCCGCGCAGCCAGACACTTGTGCTCGAGAGCGAGTCGTTCCAGCGCGACCCGGCGCCCGCACTCGATGCGATTTCACGCTTCCTGGGCGTCGGCGCATTTGCTCGGCGGACGCCGCGCGAAGTGTTCGCGCTCCCGTACGAGCGTCCGATGAGCGCCGCCGCCGCCGCATTCCTGGCGGACGCCTACGCGCCGGAGATCGACGAGCTCGAAGAGCTGCTCGGATGGAACCTGTCCGACTGGCGCACGGCGGGGGCGACGTGATGGCGAGCGTCGGGCGCAACGAGCCCTGCCCATGCGGCAGCGGCCGCCGCTACAAGTCCTGTCATGGCCGCAGCGACGACTTTCCGCACAAAGTCGCCTTTGCCGTCGCCGGCGCGCAGAAATGCGGCACCAGCGCGCTCGCCGACTATCTCGAAGAGCATCTGGATGTGGCGATGCCGCGCGTCAAGGAAGTGCATTTCTTCGACCACGACGAGTTCTTCCGCGGCGACACGCCCGACTACACGCAATACCACGCCAATTTCGATCCGCGGCCGACAGCGCGCATTCTCGGCGACGCGACGCCGGGCTATATGTTCTGGCATACCGGCCCTGCGCGTCTCGCGCAGTACAACCCGGCGATGAAGCTGGTCATGCTGCTGCGCAATCCGGCGAAGCGCGCCTACTCGCACTGGAACATGGGAGTCAAGCAGAAGCGCGAGACGTTGTCCTTCGACGACGCGTTGCGCGCCGAGGAGCAACGCGCGCGCGACATTGCGCCGGAACAGTTGCGCAGTCATTCGTACGTAGCACGCGGTCGCTACAGCGAGCAGTTGCGGCGTGTATGGGAACATTTTCCGGTCGAGCAGACGCTGGTGATCAAGAGCGAAGCGTTCAGGTTCGAACCGGCGCGCGAACTCGCCAGGATCGCCACGTTCCTGGGGATCCAGCCGTTTCCGCGCACCGCGCCGCGCGAAGTGTTCGCGCTGCCTTACGAGCAGCCGATGAGTGACGCCGCGCGCGATTTTCTGCAGCAGGCATTCGCCGGCGAGATCGACACGCTCGAACCGATGCTCGGCTGGGACTTGTCCGACTGGCGGGCCCGGTGAACGAGTCGTTCCCCGCTTACACGGCGTTCGCGCCCAGGGTGCCGGTCGTGTGCATCACCCCCGGCATCCGCGGCACGATCCACCGCTTCCACGACACGTCTCCGTTCAGTCCATCGGGACGCTATGTCGCGATGACGCGCTTGCCGGTCGAGGACCGCCTGCCGGAGCCCGGCAGCGTCGCCGACGTCGTGTTGGCCGATCTCGAAACGGGCGACCTGAGGATCGTCGCGCAGACGCGCGGCTGGGACACGCAGCTCGGCGCGCAGGTGCAGTGGGCGCCGACGATCACAGCCTTTTCTACAACGATGTCGACGCCGTCACCTGGGTGCCTTATGGCGTGCGGCTCGATCCGGCAACGGGTGCGACGCGCAATCTCGCCGGGGAAATCTATTGCGTTTCGCCGGACGGCATGCAGAGCGCCAGCCCGTGCCTGCGCCGCACCCGACGCACGCAGCCCGGCTACGGTGTGATCGTTCCGCGCGAATTCGTGCCGCGTAATCTTGGCGCACCCGACGACGATGGCCTCTACGTGACCGACACGACGGGCGGCGAACGGCGGCTGCTGGTGTCGATCGCGCGGATCGTCGGCGAAGTCTTCTCGCAGGAAGAGCGCGCGCTATACGGCGAAGGAACCTTCTATGGGTTCCACGCGAAATGGAACCCGCAAGGCTCGCGGTTGATGTTCGTGCTGCGCTGGTTGTCGCCGGTTCCTGGTGCGCAGCGTCTCAACAACGTCATCACGATGAACGCCGACGGCAGCGGGATTCATCGCGCGATCTCCGACCGGCATTGGCGCCGCGGCGGCCATCATCCGAACTGGTGTCCCGATGGCGAGCACGTGCTGATGAACCTCAATGTCACCGGAAACGGACTTCGTCTGGTCAGCGCGCGTTACGATGGCAGCGGGCTGCGCGCATTGAACGACACGCTGCCCGGGTCCGGACATCCGACGATGCATCCGGACGCAATTCACGTGCTGACCGACGCGTACGTGTCGGAAGCGCTCGCTTATCCCGACGGAACCACGCCCATCCGCTGGCTCGATCTTGCAGGCTCGAAGGAGACGGAACTGGTACGTATCCGCACGCTGGCGCCGTTCACCGGGCCGCAACAGGAATTGCGTGTTGATTCGCATCCGGCGTGGGACCGCGGGTTTCGCCGGTTCGCCTTCAACGCTTGTCCGCGCGGAACACGTCAAGTATTTATCGCCGACATGTCGGCAGTATTGGACGATCAGGCGTTCTAGATTCGCCGGACCCGCATCGGATCAAACCTTCGATCGCGCGCATGGTCAGAAGGCGGATCCCCTGCCGCACGCAGCGACCGGCGTGAAAACGTCGTTCATCGGCGACAGTTTTCGCGCGAAGTGCGCTTCAGCGCAGGCTAACCTGAAATGGCAAAAAACCCTTGTGCAACACATATTTGCGGTCGTTTTGAACGTTCCGGCGTGGTAACATTCCAGCCCCTTTCCAGGTCCGCGGGCAGCCTTGTCTACGCTCGTTAATCCGGCCATTTCCGTGCAAGAGCCCACGCCCGCGCGCAAGCGCATCGGCGAATTGTTGATCGAGCGCGGCAAGCTCGACGCGCCGTCGCTCGAGCGCGCATTGCGCATGCAGCAGGATTCCGGCGGCAAGCTCGGCACGATGCTCGTCACGCTGGGCCTTGTCGCACAGCGGGATGTTACCGAGGCGCTCGCAGCGCAGCTCGGGCTGCCGGTGCTCGACGCTGCCAGCTATCCGGAGCTGCCGATCCTCGAAGAGCGCGTGTCGGCGCGCTTCCTGCGCGATGCGCGTGCGCTGCCGGTGCGTGAAGACGACAACGAGTTGGCGCTCGCGATGGCCGATCCCACCGACACGTACACGATCGACGCCTTCGAGATGGTCACCGGACGCGCGGTGCGTCCGATGGTTGCCATTCCCACCGAGCTCGACGCGGCGCTCGAGCGCCTGTACGGCGCCGGCAAGACGGCCACCGGCCAGATCTTCGGCGACCTCGAGCAGCGTGTCGACGAAATCGCATTCGACGCCGACGTCCAGCAGTTGAAGGACCTCGCGTCCGAGGCGCCGGTGATCCGCCTGGTGGCGCTGTTGATCACCAACGCGCTGGAGGCGCGCGCGTCGGACATCCACATCGAGCCGTTCGAAAACCGCCTGACGGTGCGCTACCGCATCGACGGCGTGCTGCACGAAATCGAGTCGCCGCCCAAGCGTCTGTCGGCGGCGGTGATCTCGCGCGTCAAGATCCTCGCCAACCTCGACATCGCCGAGCGCCGGCTGCCGCAGGACGGCCGCATCCGGCTGCGCATCCAGGGCAAGGAGATCGACCTGCGCGTCTCCACGGTGCCGACGATGCACGGCGAGTCGGTGGTGATGCGGATCCTCGACAAGGGCGGCGTGCAGCTCGACTTCCACAAGCTGGGGTTCATGGACGACACGCTCGACGTGTTCATGAAGTCGCTGCTGCAACCCAACGGCATCCTGCTCGTCACCGGCCCGACGGGTTCGGGCAAGACGACCACGCTCTACACCGCACTCGATCGCATCAACAATCCCGACATCAAGATCCTGACGGTCGAGGACCCGGTCGAATACCAGATGGCCGGCATCAACCAGATCCAGGTGAAGCCGCAGATCGACCTGACATTTGCCAATGCGCTGCGCTCCATCGTGCGCCAGGACCCGGACGTCATCATGATCGGCGAAATCCGCGACCTCGAGACCGCGCAGATCGCCGTGCAATCGGCATTGACGGGCCACCTGGTGCTGTCGACCGTGCACACCAACGACGCGCCGTCGACGGTCAATCGATTGCTCGACATGGGTGTCGAGGATTACCTGCTGACGTCGACGATCGTCGGCATCGAAGCGCAACGGCTGGTGCGCACGCTGTGCCCGCACTGCAAGGAGCCCTACCGCGCGCTGCCCGAGATGGTCGGCCAGATGGGCCTTGCGCGCTTCGCCGGCACCAGCGACGTGACGCTCTATCACGCCAAGGGCTGCGCTTCGTGCTCCAACACCGGCTACATGGGCCGCCTTTGCATCATCGAGGTGATGACGATGACCGATGCGCTGCGCACGCTGATGATGAAGCATGCAAACGCCACCGAGATCAAGGTGCAGGCGATGAAGGACGGCATGCTGACGATGTACGAGGACGGCCTGCGCAAGGCGGTGCGCGGCCTGACGACAATCGAGGAAGTGCTTCGCGCGACGCGCGAGGACTAGGGCACGCCATGCCGCTCTACCGATACAAGGCCGTGTCCACCGCCGGCGAGTTGTCCAGCGGTGAACTCGACGCCGCCAACGAGGCT
>DATCFA010000079.1:0-2366 GCA_036509805.1 Casimicrobiaceae bacterium | reverse complement strand
GATCCACGCCGCGAGCGTGCGATCGTAGTCGCCGTTTTCGCGCGCGAGATGCAGCCACTGGTCGACCCACGCCTTGAATGCGACATCGTCGCGCGGCAGCAGGTAGGCCATTTCGCCGTACTGCAACGGCTTGTCGGGATTGACGGCGCACAGTCCCGGTCGCAGCTTCTGCTGGACCTTCGCCTCGACCGATTCCGAGATCATCACGTCCGCCCTTCCCTTGAGAATCTCGTCGAAGATCGCCGTGTTGTCGTCGAACATGACGATCTTCGCCTGCTTGAACGTCGCGCGTGCGTAGCGCTCGTTGCTGCCGCCCGGATTCTCGATGACGGTGACGCCCGGCTTGTCGATGTCGGCCACCGTCTGGAATTTCGCGACGTCGGCGCAGCGCGTGATCGCCGCCTTGCCGTTCACCATATAGGGATCGGTGAAGAACGCGCGCTTCTGGCGGTCGAGCGACACCGAGATGCCGCCCACGGCGATGTCGCACTTGCCGATGAAGTCGTCCATCAGCTTCGGCCAACTGGTCTTGACGAACTCGGTGCGTGCGCCCAGGCCCTTGGCGATCGCGTTGGCGAAGTCAACGTCGATGCCCTCGAACGAACCGTCGGGTTTGGCGATGCTGAACGGCTTGTAGTCGCCCGGTGTGCACACGCGCAGCACACCGCTTTTCTGAACGGCGTCGAGACGCGATTCCTGTGCGTGCGCGGCGAGCGGCAGCGCCAGCATGAAACCTAATAAAACGAGGCGAGGCCACATGTCGGTTTCCTTGAAGGTTTGAATGCGCTGGACAGGCAGGCGGCACTGCGCGCGAACGACGCTGGATTCCCGCTTTCGCGGGAATGACGGCCGTAAAACGGTGCGCGGGCCACAAACGCGTCATCCCCGCGAAAGCGGGAATCCAACGTCGTGGCGCGCGCAGCGATCAGCGCAATCCACTGCGCGCGCGCAACGCGACGATCTCGCGCTCGAGCGCGCGCATCCGCTGCTCGAAGCGCACGACGATCGCGACCGCATGCACATCGTCGAGCGCGAACTCTTCGCGCAGCGCGCTTGCGCGGCGCGCGACGTCGATCGACCACGCGCTGAACGACCATTGCGGCGCGACCGGGTCATCCGGCGCGAGCGCGCCGCATTCGACGAGCACCGTCAATTCGCCGGGAGCGAGCCCCGTCAGGCGCACGACCTCGGTCACCGAATAACGCACCTGTTCGTCAATGAACAGTGCATCGGCAGATTCGCGTGCCATCGTCAGGTTCCTCCGAATTGCGGGCGCGGGTTGAAGCCAGACAGCTTCGCCAGCTCCGCGTACAACTTGCGCTCGTCCTCGCCGATGACGGTCGGCATGACGATCGACACCAGCGCGTAGAGATCCCCCGCAGCGCCTTGCCGCGCCATGCCGCGGCCTTTGAGGCGCAACTTCTGTCCGGCATGCGCACCCGCCGCGACCTTGAGCTCGACCGCGCCCGCGGGCGTTGGCAGCTTGACTGTCGTGCCGAGCGCCGCTTCCCACGGCGCAAGCGGAAGGTCGACGTGGATGTCCGCACCGTCGACCCGATACAGCGGGTGGTCGTCGACGCGGATATCGAGGTAGAGGTCGCCGCGCGGCCCGCCGCGCCGGCCTTCGCCGCCCTTGCCCGGAACGCGCAGCCGTTGCCCGTCGGTGACTCCGCGAGGAATGCGCAGCTTGACCGGATGCGCGACGTGACGCAGCACACCCTTTTCGTCGAGCTCGGCGCCACCGAGGTCGAGCTCCAGCTCGATGCCGTGAAAGGCCGCGTCGAACGAAATGCGAATGGCGGCCTCGTAGTCGCGTCCGGGAGCCGGTTCGTTGCGGCCGCGCGCGCGCTCGCCGCCGGCGAATCCTGCGAACAGGTCGCTCAAGTCGATGTCGTCGAACGCGCCTGCACCGGCGGCGTTGGCGGCGCCGCCGTAGCCGCGTCCCCAGTCGGGCGGCGGACGGAATTCCTCGCCTTGCGGGTGCGCGCCGAGCGCGTCGTAGGCGGCGCGCTTTTCCGGATCCTTGAGTGTTTCATACGCCTCACCGATCTCCTTGAAGCGTTCCTCGGCGTTCTTCTCGGTCGACACGTCCGGATGGAACTTGCGCGCGAGCTTGCGGTACGCCGTCTTGATCGCATCGGCGCCGGCGTCGCGCGCCACACCGAGTGCTGCGTAGTAGTCCTTGTATTTCATTGCGGATCGGCTTCTTTCAGGCGCGCGGACCGGTCGGTTGACGCGATTCTAGCGTTTTCGCCGCGGGCGCCTGCTTTCAATGCCAACCGGCGACCGCGTTGCGCGCCGCCTCGTTGCGCGGACGCGCAACAAGGCCACCCGTCCCGACGCTGACGGCGAACGACGCGCCATCG
>DATCFA010000078.1:0-2181 GCA_036509805.1 Casimicrobiaceae bacterium | reverse complement strand
GCGATGACCAGGAAGTCCGACTGCGCAGCGAGCGCCGACAGGTCGGGAACGAACATGTAGGGGACGTCCTGCTGGGTGCGCCCGGTGTACGCGATCTGCATTTCCAGCGCGGCGAGACGGCGGGCGATCGCCTTGCCGATGCGACCCAATCCGACGATTCCCGCGCGCTTGCCGGCGACCTTCGTCGTCAGCGTTCCGCTGCCGCTGCTCCAGTCGCCCTTGTGCAGCAAACGGTTGGCGATGACGAAGCCGCGCGCGCACATCAGCAACAGCGCGACGGCGGTGTCCGCCACGTCCTCGGTCAGCACGTCCGGTGTATTGGTCACCTTGATGCCGCGCTTCTTGCAGTAATCGACGGGAACGCCGTCGTAGCCGACGCCGAATACGGAAATGATCTCGAGCTTGGGCAGCGCGTCGAGCAGTTCGGTCGCCTGCACGGTGCCTCCGCCCTGCACCAGGCCACGGATGGAGGCGCCCTCCGCGGCCAGCAGCGCCGGCTTGTCGACCGATTTCACGTAGTCGACGCAGCGATAATCACGCTGCAGCGGAACGGACAGCAAGGGAGGCAGCTGCGCAGTGATCAGGATGTCGGCTTTGGGCATGTCGGCGATCGAAGGACTGAAACGGGATGTTCGGTGAACCATTGTAGCAATCCGGCGATGATTCCCGCGTCACCGCTCGCCGTTTCGATGGCGTCCAGCCCGAGCTCGCGCGCATGCGCGGCGATTCGCGGATGCGGCGCGAACGCGGGCAGCCGCTGCAGCAATCCAACGCTGGTGCCGTCGAGTGCATTGCACAGGTTCGCAACACCTTCGCTCGACGTCAGCGTCAGTGCGTGCGCTCCGCGCCGGCGCAACACCTCCGCGAGCCCATCCGCACCTGCCGTAGGGGCCGCGCGGCGATAGCACGCGACGTAATCGACGAGCGCGCCGCGCGCGCGCAGGCCCTCGCCCAGCACGTCACGGCCACCATCACCGCGGAAGATCACGATGCGTTTACCGGCGACATCCGCCAATGCGGGCAACGCGAGCAGTCCTTCGCTGTCGTGGCGCGCCGGTGGAAATGCGACATCGGGAACGCCCAGGTCGGTCAGTGCGCTGGCGCTGCCCGGCCCGGGCGCGAATGCGGCGACACCGATAGGCCATCCACCTTGTGGCACGCCAAATTCCGCCGCGTTGGCGGACACGAATATGGCCGCATGACATTGCGCGAGCCGCGCGTGTGCGCCTGCGAGTGCGGCTGTGTCGTCGGGCGGCAGGATGACGATGGCAGGAAATATGATCGGACGCGCGCCCAACGCGCCGAGCTTCAATGCGAACGCGCCCGCCTGGCGCGCCGGCCGCGTGACGATGACGCCAGCGCCGCTCAATGGGAGCTGTGCGCGCTCGCCGCTGACGCGCGTGCCGGCGTTCACATCAGCGCGAGGCGCGCAGCACCTCGCGACATCAATTCGCCGCCGAGCGCTTCGCCCATCGCCTGCGCGTCGGCCACATCGAGCACGACCGCCTCGCGCTCGCCGCGCAACACCTCGCGGCCGTCGGTGCTGGCGATGAGCCCGCGCAGCCACAGCGTCGCGCCCAGCCATTCCGCATACGCGCCGACGGGCGTGTGGCAATTGCCGGACAGCGTGCGCGCGAACGCCCGCTCGGCCGTCGTCGCCAGTAACGTCGCCCGGTCGACCAGCGGCGCGAACAGCGCGATGATGTCATCGCGGTCGGCGCAGCATTCGACGGCGAGCGCCCCCTGCCCCGCGGCCGGCAGGCTGTCGGCGGGGTCGATCAGTTCGCGGATGCGGTCGACCATGCCGAGTCGCTTCAATCCCGCGGCGGCGAGAATGATCGCATCGTAGTCGCCGGCGTCGAGCTTGGCGACGCGCGTATTGACGTTGCCGCGCAGCGGCTTGACGATGAGCGATGCGAAGCGCTCGCGGAGCTGGGCTTCGCGCCGCAGGCTCGATGTGCCCACCACGGCACCCGCCGGCAATGCCGCAAGGCTCGCGTGGCGGTTGGACACGAACGCGTCGCGCGGATCGTCGCGCGCGACGACTGCGGCGAGCACGAAGCCTTCCGGCAGGTCCATCGGCACGTCCTTCAACGAGTGCACGGCCAGGTCGGCGCGGCCGTCGCTCATCGCGTGCTCAAGTTCCTTGATGAACTGGCCCTTGCCACCGATATCCGCGAG
>DATCFA010000077.1:0-8473 GCA_036509805.1 Casimicrobiaceae bacterium | reverse complement strand
GCCCTGGTCGGTCATGCGGATGTGCGTGATGCGCTCGCGCAGCCGGTTCATCATCCGCGACGCGACGCGGCGCCACCACGCGTCCTCGCGTGTCGTGCGCACGCCGCCCACATAGTCGGCGCCGGCATCCATCGCCGCCAGCAGGCGGACGATCTCCTCGGGCGGGTTCTGCAGGTCGGCGTCGAGCGTGACGATACGCTCGCCGCGCGCACGCTCGAAGCCGGCCACGATCGCCATGTGCTGCCCGTAGTTCGACGAGAACATCACGACGCGCGTGACGTCGGGGCGTGCCTCGAACTGCTGCGTGAGGAACGCCGCCGAGCGATCGCGACTGCCGTCGTTGACGAAGATCACCTCGTAGGCGAGGCGCAGCGCGTCGAGCGCCGGATAAAGTCGCGCGAACAGCACCGCGAGGCCTGCTTCCTCGTTGTAGACGGGGATGACAATGGAAAGCTGCGGCAGCGGGCTCATCGGGCGTGGGCGCGGAAAATGTCGGCGCAGGCGACGCACACGCGATCGACGTCGGCAACGCCCATCTTCGTGTGCAACGGTAATGTAACGGTTTCGCGGGCGATGCGTTCACTCACCGGAAACTGCCCGTCGCGCCCGCCCAGCGAGCGTCCGAGCGTCGACAGGTGCAGCGCCTCGTACGACACGCCGCTGCCGATGCCGCGTGCGTCGAGCGCGTCGCGGAAGTGCTTGCGGTCGAGCGCCATCCGCGCGAGCGGCAGCAGCACGCTGAACATGTTCCACGATTGCCCGTCGCCCTGCATCGGCGCCGGCGGCAATACGCAACCGGTGTCGGCAGGAAAGCGCGCGAAGTAGCTTTCGACCAGCGTACGCCGCTTGTGCAGGAACTGCGGCAAGCGCGCGAGCTGCGCCACGCCCACCCGCGCGTTGACGTCGGGCAGGTTGAACTTGCCGCCGGCGACGGCGACGTCGCGCGTGCGATCGGGCAGGTGGCGAATGCCATGGAAGCGCAATGCCTCGACGCGCGCGGCTTCGCCGTCGTCGTTCATCACCAGCGCACCGCCCTCGATCGACGTCATGTTCTTGTTGGGGTGGAAGCTGAACGTCGCCAGGTCGCCGAATGCACCGACGCTGCGGCCGTTCGACGCCGAGCCCTGCACCAGCGCCGCGTCCTCGATCACGCGCAGCGAATGCCGGCGCGCCAGCGCGTACAGTGCATCCACGTCGGGCAGCGAGCCCGGCCAGTACGTCGGCATGATGGCGCGCGTGCGCGGCGTGATGGCGGCTTCGACGGCGGCCAGGTCGAGGTTGCGCGTCACGAGATCGCAATCGACGAACACCGGCCGCGCGCCGACCTTGACGATCATGTTCATCACGGTGAAGAACGTCTGCGCCGCGGTGATCACTTCGTCGCCGGGACCGATGCCGGCGAGCTGCAACGCCACCTCGACCGCCGCCGTGGCCGACGTCATCACGCGCACCGGGCGATCGCCGAAGCTCTTCGACAGGTGCGCCTCGAACGTGCGCACCCACGGCCCGCTGGTGATCTGCCCGCTGGCGAGCACTTCGGCCACGCCGGCGATCGTCTCGTCGTCGATCTCGGGCCCGGCGAACTTGAGGTAGGGGGCGCTCATCCGGGCCGCGCGATCAGGAACACCCCGATGATGACGAAGCCGATGCCGGCCCAGCGCATCGTCGTCACCGCCTCGCCGAACAGGTAGTGCGCGGCGATGGCGTTGATGATGTAGCCGAGCGACAAAAGCGGATAGGCGATGGACACCGGCACGCGCGACAGGCCGATCACCCAGGTGACGAGGCTCACGCCGTAACAGGCAACGCCGAGGATGAAAGGTCCGGTGTGCGCCATCCGCCACAGCGTCGGTAGCCAGTTGTCGCGCGTCAGCGAAATGACGCCGAGCGTATTGGTGCCGGCCTTCAGCAAAAGCTGCGCACCGGCGTTGAGCAGCACGCTGGTGAACAGGAACGCGAACGCCGGTGGCGTCAGCGCGCCCATCAATGCCTCGCCACGAGCACATGGCGCGGGTCGGTGGCCATCACGCGCATCGGCACGCCCTGCGCGAGCAGGAACTCGTAGGTGTCGTGCTTCATCAGCGCATAAGCTTGCGGAAGCGCCTTCCAGTCGCGGATCCAGCGCGGATACTTTGGGTACGTCTTTTGCGGTTCGGCGTCGAGTCCCAGCGCGAGCTCGTCGCGAAAGTCGACGATCGTCGTCGTACGGCCGAGATAGTACGGAAATGTCTGGTCGTAACTGCCGACCTGGAACACCGGCGCGCGCGCATCGAGCCGCTCGCCCACGGGGAGGTTGCCCGCGGCGGTGAGGATGCCATGCGTCGAGCGGATCGGCGCGAATGCATTGTGGCCGATGAATGCGATCTGGAAGCCCACGAGCGCGCATAACGCCATGGCGACGATGCCGAGCGTCTTGGCCGAATCGCTGCCACGGCGGAACAGCCACGCGGCGATGCTGGAGCCGGCAACGAACACGACGCCGGCCTTGACGAGCCACGGGTAATACGTGGCGTATAGCGCCGCCGGACTCTCGGCGTTGGCGACGTGCGCGACAAACGCCCGGTATCCGAACAGCACGAACAGCAGGAACGCGACCGATATCAGGAGCTGCGGAACGGTGAGCGACCACAGTGTACGCGATCGCATGCGCTCGAGCTCGCGCCCGAGCATCAGCGCGATCACCGGATATTCCGGCAGTATGTAGGACGGCAGTTTGGAGCCCGACAGGCTGAAGAACACGAACACGAACAGTGCCCATACGAAGCAGAAGCGCCCCCAGTCGAATCCGTTGGCGATGGGCGCAGACGCGCGCCAGCTGCGCACGAACGTGGCCGCCCATACGAACAGCCAGGGCGTCACCCCGAACCCGAAGATCGGCACGAAGTAGTACCACGGCCCGGCACGGTGGTGCTCGGTCGTCAGGAAGCGCTCGACGTGCTCGTGGATGAAGAAGAAATGCGCGAATTCGGGATTCGCGCGCGACACGAGGATGAACCACGGTGCGGTGAGCGCGAAGTACAGCAACAGGCCCGGAATCAGGTGCAGCCGCTTCCACGGCTGGAAATCGCGCGTCGACAACGAGTAGAAGACCAGCGACCCGCCGGCGATCACCAGCGCGACGGGCCCCTTGGTCATCGTCGCCGCGGCGAGGCCCGCGTAGGCGAGCAGCATGAAATTGCGCGCGGCGCGAGGTCGCGCGGCGTGTTGCGCGCGCAGGAATGCGCACAGCGCGAGCGTCAACCAGCCGGTGAAGAACGCGTCGAGTGTCAGGTAGTGCGACATGCCGATCGCCAGCACGAAGCTCGACATTACCAGCGCCGCGAATGCACCGGCGAGCGGGCCCGCGAGGCTCGCCAGCGTGAAGCCGACCAGCACGATGGTCGCGAAGCCGCCGATCGCCGGCGCGAGTCGCGCCGTCCATTCGTCGACCTCGAACGTGCGGTAGGCTGCCGCCGTGAACCAGTATTGCAGCGGCGGCTTCTCGAAATACTTGAGCCCGTCGAGGCGCGGCGTCAGGTAGTCGTGGGTGACCGCCATTTCGCGCGGAATCTCCGCATAGCGCCCCTCGTCGGGATGTTCGAGTACGCGCGTATCCAGCGCGCAGAACCACGCAAAGACGAGGGTCGCCGCAACGGCGAGCCACGCGGAACGCGACAAGGTGGGAGGAAACTGCAAAGGGGTCGAGGCGAAAGTGTGCGGCTGGATTCTAACGCGACGCCGATGCGCGCCGATGCAACCGGCGTTATCGGCCGCGCCGGGCCACCGTTGGCAATCGCGCGCGACCGCGCGCGGCTTGCCGCTGACGGCCCGCGACGGGTACCATGGCGGCGCTTGTCAACCGTCCGCCGCCGCCGACGCCGCTCGGGGCGGCGTTTTCATTGATGCCTGCACCGCTACGCCTCTACGACAACTACACGCGCTCGCTGCGGCCGTTCGAGCCGCTGGCGCCGCACGCGCCGGTGGGCCTCTATACCTGCGGGCCCACCGTCTACGATTTCCAGCACATCGGCAATTTCCGCACGTTCCTGTTCGAGGACGTGCTGAAGCGCGTGCTGCAGTTCAACGGTCACACGGTGCGCCACGTGATGAACATCACCGATGTCGGCCACCTGGTCGCCGACGCCGATGACGGCGAGGACAAGATGGACGTCGGCGCGCGCCGCACGGGCAAGAGCGCGTGGGAGATCGCCGCGATCTACACGGCCGCGTTCGTCGACGACATGCGGGCGCTGCGGATCGAGGAGCCGACGGTGCTGTGCCGGGCCACCGACCACATCGCCGAGCAGGTCGAGTTCATCGCCGACCTGATGCAGAAGGGCTTTGCGTACGCGACGTCCGATGGCGTCTATTTCGACACGTCGCGCCAGCCCGACTACGGGTTCCTCGCGCGCCTCGACCGCGAGGGTCTCGAGGCCGGCAAGCGCGTCGGCATCGGCGAGAAGCGGTCGATCACCGACTTCGCACTGTGGAAGTTTTCCGCTGCCGGCGAGAAGCGGCAGATGGAGTGGCCGAGTCCGTGGGGCACCGGGTTTCCCGGGTGGCACATCGAGTGCTCGGCGATGGCGCAGAAATACCTGGGCGACTACTTCGACATCCATTGCGGCGGCGAGGACCACATCCCCGTGCATCACACGAACGAGATCGCGCAGACCGAGGCGCGCGTGGGCACGCGCCTCGCCAACTTCTGGCTGCACGGCTATTTCCTGCTGCAAAACGACGCCAAGATGGCCAAGTCGGCCGGCGAGTTCCTGCGCGTCAAGGCGCTGACCGATCGCGGCTACGATCCGCTGGCGTTCCGCTACCTGTGCCTGACAGCGCATTACCGCACGCAGCTCAACTTCACGTTCGACGCGCTCGACGCCGCCGCCACCGGTCTTGCGCGGCTGCGCAACGGCTTTCATGCGTTGCCGGCCGCCGAGTCGGCCGCCGACGCGCAGAGCGTCGAGCGCTTCGCGAGTCACGTCAACGACGACCTCAACCTGCCGCGTGCGCTGGCGGTTGCGTGGGACGTGTTGCGTGGCGACCTGCCCGGCGGCGTCAAGCGCGCGACGCTGGCGCGGTTCGACGACGTGTTGGGGCTCGGGCTCGCGCAATGGAAGCCGGTGCAGGAAAGCGTTCCCGATGTGGTGCGCGCGCTGGCGGATGCGCGGCTCGCCGCGCGCACGGCCAAAAACTGGGCGGAGTCGGACCGTTTGCGCAGCGAGCTCAAGGCCGCGGGTTGGGAGGTCGAGGATCGCGCTGGCAGCTACACGCTCAAGCGCGCCGGCCGCGCCAGCGGCGCCTGAAGCAGGCATGAGGCGGACATGAGACAGGCATGAGGCAGGCATGAAGCTCGCGACGCTTGCCGACGGCACGCGCGACGGCAGCCTCGTCGTCGTGTCGCGCGACCTTGCGCGCTGCGTGCACGTGGCGGACATCGCGGCGACGCTGCAGGCGGCGCTCGACGACTGGACGCGCGTGGCGCCGCTGCTCGCCGCGCGCAGCGACGAGATCAATGCGCGCCACGTCGCCGATGCGTTGCCGTTCGACGTGCACGCGGCAATGGCGCCGCTGCCGCGCGCCTACCAGTGGGTCGACGGCTCGGCGTACGTCAATCACGTCGAGCTCGTGCGCCGCGCGCGCGGTGCGGCGATGCCCGCGGAATTCTGGAGCGATCCGTTGATGTACCAGGGTGCGTCCGACCGCATGCTCGGCGCGGAGGACGACATCGTGCACCGCGACGAGGCGTTCGGCATCGACTTCGAGGCGGAGGTCGCGGTGATCACCGGCGATGTGCCGATGGGGTCAACGCCGCATGCGGCACTCGCGCAACTGCGGCTTGTCACGCTGGTCAACGACGTCAGCCTGCGCAACCTGGTCCCGGCGGAGCTCGCGAAGGGCTTCGGGTTCCTGCAATCGAAGCCTGCGTCCGCGTTCGCGCCGGTGGCGGCAACACCCGACGAGCTCGGGAGCGCGTGGCGGCATGCCAAGCTGCACCTGCCTCTGGTCACGCATCTCAACGGGCACCTGTTCGGCCATCCGAACGCGGGCGTGGACATGACGTTCGATTTTGCGACCTTGGTCGCGCATGCGGCGAAGACGCGCGCGCTCGGCGCCGGCACGATCGTCGGCTCGGGCACCGTGTCGAACCGCGAGAACGACGGTCCCGGGCGTCCGGCGGCGGAAGGCGGCATCGGCTACTCGTGCATCGCCGAGCAGCGCAGCGTCGAGACGATCCTCGCGGGCGTTGCGTCGACGCCGTTCCTGCGCGACGGCGACCGTGTGCGCATCGACATGCAGGACGCGGCGGGGCGCTCGATCTTCGGCGCCATCGACCAGCGCGTACGCATCGGCGCCGCCTGACGCGCGGTTCCAACGTCGTCGCGCGCCGGCGCAAGCCATCCCGCGATTCGGCGGCTTCGAGGCCGCGTTCCCGCGATTCGTCGCGCACGCGTTGCACCGCGCTGCGCGCACGGCAGAGACTTGCAACGTGCGCTTTGTGCACAGTCGGCGGCGGGAACCGGGCAGCACCCGCCTCCGCACCACGCTCTCTCTCCCCCAGAGGAAGTGCTTCGTGGCCGGACCTTTCATCGAGGTCCGGCCCTTTTTTGTCGGTGGGCCGGCGCTGGCTGACTCAGGACGCTAGATCGTCTCGAGCGTGCCGGTGTACAGGATAGGGCCGGTCGGCAGGCCGGTCGGCGACCCGCCTGGCGGCTCGAGCGAGATGGCGAGTCCCTTGGCGCTTGCGAGGACCTCGCCGCTCGCCGCGGCCAGGGGCAGTGTCGCTGTGCCTGCTGGGTCGATGAGGCCCATCGCCTGCGGCGCGCCGCTGCCGGGCAACATCCACAGTTCGAGCGCGCGATCCGACGGCACGTTGAGCGTGCCCACCGCCTTGACGCGCAGCACATGGGCTTCGCGCGAGGCGGTGGCGATCAGCACCGGCTTCGCATCGGGTCCGGCAAGCACGGCGACGATCGTCCCCGGCGCCGCAGTACGTTCGCGCAGCGTCGTGACGCCCAGCGCGACGAACGCCACGAAGCTCACCACCGCGAATGCGCGCCAGAAGGCCACACGCGTCCACCACCCGCCTGGCTGCGCGGCATCGGCGAACCGCAGCCGCCGCGCGATCGCTTCCCATACGGCAGGCGAGGGCGCCACCGCCGGAACGGCGTCGGCGAGTCCGCACAGGCGTCGCTCCCAATCGGCAATCGCCCGTGCCACTGCCGGATCGGCGGCAGCAGCGCGCGCGAGGCGCGCCCGCGCGTTGCCGCGCAGCGTTCCGAGCACGTACTCGGCGGCGACCCGGTCGAGCCGGCTGCGATGGTCGGGGTGTCCGAGGTTCACGGCGATAAAGCCGAGACGCCCAGCGCGTCGAGGCAACTCTTGAGCCGCGCAAGGCCGCGGCGCACCCACGACTTGACGGTGCCCAGCGGCTCGCCCAGGTGCGCTGCCAGCTCGGCGTGCGACAGCCCTTCGAAGAACGCCAGCGCAATGGCCTGGCGCGTCGGACCCTCGAGACGGCCGACGCAATCGCGCACCGATTGCGCATCGGCGCCGCGCAGCAGGAGCTCAGTGGGCGAAGGATCGGCGCTCGGCGGATCGAGCGGCGGGGCACCCTCGCTGTCGTCCACAGGCGAGAGCGACACCGTGGCAACGCCACGCTGTCGCACCTGGTCGAGGCAGCGGTTGCGCACGACCGCCGTCAGCCACGTCAGCGGCCGGCTGCGCGCCGCCGCGTAGCTGCCGGCATGGTTCCAGACGTTGACGAACGCTTCCTGCAAGATTTCCTCGGCGACTGCTCGATCCCTGACAATACGCAGCGCGACACCGTACAGATGCGATGCCGTCAGCCGGTAGAGTTCGGCGAATGCGCGCTGGTCGGCCAGCGCGGCGCGCGCGAGCAACTCGCCCAGGCGCGTGTTGCGGGCGTCGCGTGCGGCTTGGGCGGCCGCAGGATCAGCCACTGCGTGGCTTTGCCGCGGCCCGGCGGCCGACCGCCGCGGCCGCTTTGACCCGTCGCGATTGCCACAGCACGTCGCTGCGGCCGGCGACGGCATTGAGCGTGCGCGCGAGGACGAACAGCAGGTCGGACAGGCGGTTCAGGTAGCGCCGCGCAGGGCCCGACACTTCGGCACTGGCAGCGAGTGCGACCAGCGCGCGCTCGGCGCGCCGGCACACGGTGCGTGCGACGTGCGCAACGCCTGCGGCGCGCGTGCCGCCGGGCAGGATGAATTCCTTGAGCGGCGGTAGCGTGGCATTGAACGCGTTCACGGCGGCTTCCAGCGCGACGACGCGCGCATCGCTGACGGCGTGGCGGCCGGGAATCGACAGCTCGCCACCCAGGTCGAACAGGTCGTGCTGGATGTCGGTCAGCAAGCGCGCGATCGGCGCGGGCAGGCGCTCGGCAAGCAGCAGCCCGAGCGTCGAATTGAGTTCGTCGACCTCGCCGATCGCCTCGATACGCGCCGAGTCCTTCGCGACGCGCGTGCCGTCG
>DATCFA010000076.1:0-2080 GCA_036509805.1 Casimicrobiaceae bacterium | reverse complement strand
CCGCGCCACGCCAGCACCGCGATGGCCGCCAGCACGACAACACCTACGGCGATCCACGCGGGCGGCACCTGCCGGCGGTCGACGCTCCACAGGTCGATGCCGCCGTGACCGTCGTCGATCGCTTCGGCATCGTCGAGCGCGATGCCGGCCGCTTCCTTGGCGCGCACGACAATGCCCGCCAGGCGCTCGGGCAGCTTGCCCGCGGTGGCGTCGATCGACGGCATGCCGCGCAGGAACGTGCGCAGCCCCGAGGTGGGCTTGGTGTCGTCGACGCGCACGACGACGATCGGCAGGCGGCGCCCGGCTGCGGCTTCCGCGACACGCAGCACGCCGGCGTCGCCGGTGGTCGCGCGTGAATGCAGGATGATCAGTGCGCGCGCCACGGCCACCGAGGCGACGATGGCGCTGCGCGCATTGCCGTCCTGCGGCGCGACATCGCAGGCGAGCCCTGCCTGCGCCAGCGCGTTGCGCACGGTGTCCGCGGCGAAGCGGTCGGCCGGCGCGAACGCCAGCAGTATCGGGGGCATGTTCGCGATCACCCGCGCATTGTAGTCGCGCGCACACGCGAGGCGCCCACCGGGGCTGCCGCGATTGCAGCATAATCGGCGCCTCGCGTATCGCCGCCGGAACCCGTCATGCCCGTTCGCTTCATCCGAATCGCCGCCGCGCTGCTGATGGCCGCCGCCCACGTTGCCGCGGCGCAGGCACCCGAGCGCCTGGTCCTGTCCACCGACTGGTTCGCCGAAGCCGAGCACGGGGGGTTCTACGAGGCGATCGCCGAGGGTATCTATCGCAGGCATGGCCTCGACGTCGTCGTGCAGATGGGCGGTCCGCAGGTCAACGGCCTGCAGCTCGCCGCGGCGGGCCGCATCGACATCGCGATGGGCGATGCGCTGCAGGTGCTCGCGGCCAGCGAGCAGCACGTGCCGCTGGTGGCCATCGCCGCCACGTTCCAGAAGAATCCGACGGTGATCATCGCGCACCCGGGGGTCTCCTCGCTCGCCGACCTCAAGGGCAAGCCGGTGGCCGTGGGCGCCGCGAGCAACACGACGTTCTGGCCGTGGCTCAAGACGCGCTACGGCTTCAACGACGCGCAGAAGCGCCCGTACGGATTCTCCGTGCAGCCGTTTCTCGCCGACCCGAAACTGTCGCAGCAGGGGTTCGTCACGTCCGAGCCGTATACGATCGAAAAGGCGGGAATCACGCCCAAGGTCTTCCTGCTCGCCGATCTGGGCTATCCGCCGTATTCGGAAGTGCTGATCGTCTCGCGCGCGACGCTCGCCCGGCGTGCCGACGCGCTGCGGCGCTTCATCGTCGCGTCCGCCGAAGGCTGGCAGAGCTACCTCGCCGATCCCGCGCCTGGCAACGCGCTGATCCGCAAGGCGAACCCGCAGATGACCGACGAGTTGCTCGCGTACGGCTACCGCAAGATGAAGGAGTACCGCCTGGTCGACGGCGGCGACGCCGTGCAGCACGGCCTCCTGTCGATGACCGACGCGCGCTGGCAGGCGAGCGTCGCGTTCATCCGCGATGCCGGCATCGCCAAGCCCGACGTCGACTACACGCAGGCATGGACGACGGCGCTGTCGCTCGACACGCGCATCCGCATGCCGCCGGAGAGCTCGCGCGGATACGCACGCGCGAACGCCTGCAATCCGACGCGCGCGAGGGCCGCGTCGACCGCGGTGTCGGCGCGCGCGCGGGGTACGTGCGCGAGGTCGAGCGGCAGGCGCACGTTGGCGCGCACGCGCGCCCACGGCATCAGCGTCGGTGCCTGGAATACGTAGCCGATGCGCTGCGCATCGCCGCTGCGCGGCGGCGCGCCTTCACCCCACCAGCGCAGCGAGCCGCGCGTGGGCATGTCGAGGCCCGCCATCAGGTGCAGCAGCGTCGTCTTGCCGCAGCCTGACGGCCCCAGCAGCGTGACGAATTCCGCGGGGCGGATCGCGAGCGAGACGGGTGCCAGCGCCTCGGTGCCCGAAACAAACGTCTTGGCGACATCGCGCGCGACGATGATCGGGGCGCGCGCATCGTTCATCGCGGCGGCAGAGCGTTCGCCGGCGCGCGCGTATCGAGCGAC
>DATCFA010000075.1:0-4723 GCA_036509805.1 Casimicrobiaceae bacterium | reverse complement strand
CTTAGGTGGGAGTGGGGACACAGCCTGCCAGACCTCCGGGCTGCGACGGGACCCGCTATCCTGCGGGCTGCCAGAACTCCCCCGATCCACATAAGGTATGTGATATATCAGGCGCCGTCAACGTTGCTTTGCAACATTGCTGCTAGCGGCCAGCGAACGACGATCGCTGCGCATTGTTTGCGCCAGCCATCGCGCTCCATCGTCCAGCAGGAATTGCTTGAATGCCTCGGCCACTGGCGGCAAACGCTTTGTGCTTCGATGCACGACGAACCAGTGCCTTTCCGCCGGAAAGCCGACAACATCCAGCACGGTCAGGTTGCCCAATTGGATGTCCTGGATGATCGCGTGCTCGGAAATGAAACTGATTCCCATGCCTGCGATCACGGCCTGCTTGATCGTTTCGTTGCTGCGGATTTCCATGGCCACGTCGACATCGCGCATCCGGTCGCCGAACGCCTCGTTCATCGATATCCAGGTGTCCGAACCGCGCTCGCGGATGATGAAACGCTCGCGCAGGATGCGCTCGAGCGCGATGCGCCGCCGGCCCGCCAAAGAATGCGACGAAGACGCCACGATGACATAGGCATGCGGCGCGAATGACTGTTTCACGATATCGAGCCCCTGCGGCGGCCGCACCATCACGGCGAGATCGGTCATGTTCTCGGCCAACCGGTGCAGCAGCTCCTCGCGGTTATGGACGGTCAGGTTGAGCGTTACGCCAGGATGCTGTCGCAAGAATTGCGCGAGGAGCCTGGGAAAGAAATAATCACCCGCGCTGATTACCGCCACATTCAGCCGGCCGCCAGCGACGCCCTTCATCCGCGCCAGCGTTTCCTCCGCGTCGTGAAGCTGTTGCAGAATGGCGTGGCTGTGCAGCAATAGCGCCCTTCCGGGTTCCGTCAGGTAGGTCTTCTTGCCGATGCGCTCGAACAGCGGGAGACCCGCATGACCTTCGAGTTCCTTTACCTGCGCCGACACCGCGGGCTGCGTGAGGTGCAATTCCTCGGCCGCGCGCGAAAAACTCAGCAATCGCGCGACCGTGTGAAAAACCTTCAATTGACGCAGCGTCACGTTCTTCATCCGGCACTCCATTGCATTAGTAATAGCTTATAGCAGTCACAAAAAAATACTACTACACTTTATGTATGCAGCAGGCTAATCTTTGCATTGGCGGCGACTTCATTGCGCCGCGAGCGAGGAGGTACGAAATGCCGAAATTGCCTGAAACGACCACGCGGACCGCGGCTGACGCCGAGCTTGATGCCTTCAATGCGGCGTTCGACGAACTGGGCTTCGGATGGCACTGGGACCGGGCGACAATGGCCGAATTGGCGGCAATCTCCGACGACAACGGCCGCGTGCGCGCGTACGTCCAGCGGCACCACCCTCATTTGTTGAAAGTCTACGACGCCGAATTCCTAAGCGGGCTGGTTGTGGATACCAAGCGCCGGCGCGTCGTCGCCGACAGGGCTGCAATGCAGCAAAACGCCTGCGCTTGACGCGTCTTTCCGGGCACGCTGGCCGCCCGGGAAGACGCGCCATGTCCTGTCCGTCGACCCTCCCGTCCCCGCATTGCAAAATGCGTGGATGCTTGACGCTGCCCCTGTAACGACCCCGTGGTTTCTGGTATATATGATTTCACGGGGTCGCGCCGGAACATCTGCCGACCAAAGGCGGTGGGCCAGTGGCTGCTGACGCGAAAACTGCCCGCACGCGTCGACATCGAGGAGGAAGGACCCAGGTGGCTTCGATCATGGGCGCGACAACGCCTGCGAGATCGCTTTCGTTGCGGCCGATCAACACGAACGTCAGCTTTCGCGACCAGGCGTACATCGCGTTGAAAGACGCGATCATGCAAACGGACATCTACTCGCAGGCGCACGAAATCCGCCTCGACGAGCGCCAGCTGTCGAGGTCGCTGGGTGTCAGCCGCACGCCAATCCGTGAGGCGATGACGCTTCTCGAGCAGGAGGGATTCCTGCGCACCGTGCCGCGCCGCGGCGTGTTCATTGTGCGCAAGACCAAAAAGCAGATCATCGAGATGATCGAGCTGTGGGCCGCCGTCGAGAGCATGGCTGCGCGACTCGCGACGGTGAACGCTTCGGATGCCGAGATCGCGTCGCTACGACGGATGTTCGACGATTTCCGCAACTCGGCGCCGGGCGAGCACATCGGCGAGTACTCCGAAGCCAACATCGCGTTTCACCAGGCGATCATCGGGCTTTCCGGCTCACACCTGATGGGCAAGACGATCGAGAACCTGTTCCTGCACGTGCGCGCGATTCGCCGGCTGACGATCTCGCGGAGCGACCGTGCGTCGCGATCGATCGTCGACCACATGAACATCATCGAAGCGCTCGAGAAGCGCGACACCGAGCTCGCCGAGCGACTGGTGCGCCAGCACTCGCTCGACCTCGCCGCGTACGTCGACAAGTACTGCGACTTCCTCGCGTGAATACAATGACATCCACCGCAGACCCGTGCGCCGGCGCGCACGCGGCTTCCCATGGCGAAAGCGCGGCGCACGCCGCGTCCACCGAGCGAGGATTCGAATGAACGACGCTGCTGTTGTCGACGTGTCGCGCCTGCGCGGCCGCAAGGGAATGCGCAACCGTCCGAAGGGCCGCCCGGTCGAGCCGGCCGCGCTCGCCGAAATCCGCGCGCTGCTCGGCGATGCGCCGCGCCGCCGCGACCTCCTCATCGAGCACCTGCACAAGGTGCAGGACCGCTTCGGCCACATTTCCTCCGCGCACATCGCAGCCCTCGCGGAGGAAATGCGCCTCGCGATGACCGAAGTCTACGAAGTCGCGACGTTCTACCACCACTTTGACGTGGTGAAGGAAGGCGAGACACCGCCGCCACCGATCACCGTGCGCGTCTGCGAGACACTGTCGTGCCAGATGGCGGGCGCCGACGAACTGCGGCGCTCGCTCGAATCGCTGCAGGGCGACGGCGTGCGCGTGCTCGGCGCGCCCTGCATCGGCCGTTGCGAGCACGCGCCGGCCGCGGTCGTCGGGCAATGCACGATCGACGAGGCCACCACGCAGAAAATCACCGACGCCGTCGCGCAAAAGCGCGTGACCGCCGAGGTGCCGGCGCTGATCGACTACGCGGCCTACCGTGCCGCCGGCGGCTACAAGCTCTACGTCGCGTGCATCAACGGCGAACGGCGCGCCGATGACGTGATCGCCGAGATGGAGAATTCGGCGCTGCGCGGGCTGGGCGGCGCAGGGTTCCCCACCGGACGCAAATGGAAGATCGTGCGCGCCGAACCTGCGCCGCGCGTGATGGCAGTCAATATCGACGAGGGCGAGCCGGGAACGTTCAAGGATCGCTACTACCTCGAACGCGACCCGCACCGCTTCCTCGAAGGCATGCTGATCGCCGCGTGGGCGGTGGGTATCGGCGACATCTACATCTACCTGCGCGACGAGTATGCGGCGTGTCGTGCGGCGCTGACGCGCGAAATCGACGCGCTCGAAGCCGACCCGCCCTGCCCGCTGCCGACGATCCACTTGCGACGCGGCGCCGGCGCCTATATCTGTGGTGAAGAGTCCGCAATGATCGAATCCATCGAAGGCAAGCGCGGGATGCCGCGGCTGCGCCCGCCGTATGTCGCGCAGGTGGGATTGTTCGGACGCCCGACGCTCGAACACAACATGGAAACGCTGATGTGGGTGCGCGACATCGTCCACAAGGGCGCCGCGTGGTTCGCAGGCCAGGGTCGCAATGGCCGCAAGGGACTGCGCTCGTTCTCGGTGTCCGGCCGCGTCGCGAAGCCTGGCGTCCATCTGGCGCCTGCCGGCATCACCGTGCGCGAGCTGATCGCCGAATACTGCGGCGGCATGCTGCCCGGACACGAGTTCTACGCGTACCTGCCGGGCGGCGCATCGGGCGGCATCCTGCCGGCGTCGATGGGCGATATCCCGCTGGACTTCGACACGCTGCAGCCGTATGGTTGCTTCATCGGCTCGGCGGCTGTGATGGTTTTGTCGCAGCATGACCGGGCGCGCGACGCGGCGCTCAACCTGCTGCAGTTCTTCGCCGAGGAGTCGTGCGGCCAATGCACGCCGTGCCGCGTCGGCACCGACAAGGCGGTCGGGCTGATGGCGGCGCCGCGCTGGGACAAGGCGCTCCTCGACGACCTGTCGCAGGCGATGGCCGACGCGTCGATCTGTGGCCTCGGCCAGGCAGCGCCCAACCCGATTGCCTGCGTCTACAAGTATTTCGCACACGAGCTCGAATCATGAACGCACCGCTGCCCCGCGAAGTCCAACAGGCCGTCGAGTTCAAGCTCAACGGCGCCGACGTTGTCGCGCAACCGGGGGAGACAATCATCGAGGTGGCCGATCGTCTCGGCGTGCCGATTCCGCGGCTCTGCTACATGCCGGGCATGCGACCCGACGGCAACTGCCGCGCGTGCATGGTCGAGATCAAGGGCGAACGCGTGCTCGCGCCTTCGTGCTGCCGGCAGCCGGCCAAAGACATGGAAGTGACGAGCGACTCGTCGCGTGCCGTGCATTCGCAGAAGCTCGTCGTGGAAATGCTCGCGTCCGACGTGTCCGACAAGGTCTACAAGACCGATTCGGAGCTCGATTTCTGGAAGAATGCACTTCACATCGGCAAGCCGCGCTTCGCGCGCCGCAAGCAGCCGATGCCTGACCTTTCGCATCCGGCGATGGCCGTCAATCTCGACGCGTGCATCCAGTGCACACGCTGCGTG
>DATCFA010000074.1:0-4863 GCA_036509805.1 Casimicrobiaceae bacterium | reverse complement strand
CGTGTAGAGCGCCTCGGCGGCATCCGACACGTTGAGTCCGTTGTCGACGACAGCACAGAGGTAGCGGATCTGTTGGAGATTCATCGGCGTTATAAGAACCGTAGTGTTTCAGTCGCAGCTATTATATAAAGATCGATGCCGATTCTTATTCGATTACCGGTTATTTGGTTATAACGAACCGCAAAGACCCGATCCGACCGTTGAATTCATGGCGCAATTCCTGAACGTTCATCCGACGCACCCGCAACCACGGCTCGTCCGCCGCGCGGCCGAGATCCTGGCCGATGGGGGCGTCATCGCCTATCCGACCGATTCGAGCTATGCGATCGGTTGCCGGCTGGGGGACCTGGATGCGGTGCGTCGCATCCGCACGCTGCGCGGCATCGACGACCGCCATCACCTGACGCTGCTGTGCCGCGACTTGGCCGATGTCGGGCGCTACGCCCACCTCGACAACTGGCAGTTCAGCATCCTGCGGCTGGCGGCGCCGGGGCCGTTTACCTTCCTGCTGCCCGCGTCACGCGACGTTCCGCGCCAATTCCGGCATGCGAAACGGCACACGATCGGCGTACGCATCCCGTCGCACCCGTTCCTGCGCGCGCTGCTGGCCGAACACGGCGAGCCGATCATCAGCTCGACGCTGATCCCGCCGGACGCCGACGCCGCGCTGCCCGATGCCGACGCCGTTCGCGAGCGCTACGAGCACGAGCTCGACGCCGTGGTCGACGCCGGTCCCTGCGGGTCGACGCTGACGACGGTGGTCGACCTCTCAAAACCGCCGGGTAGCGTCGTGCGCAGCGGCGCCGGCGACGCGGCGGCTTTGGGCATAGTCAGCGCGCTACCCGCCGAACTCGGGTAAAATAGCCACCGATGGACCTTTCGCTCGAGCGAATCGCGTTGGCTGCGATTCCCGTGATCCTCGCGATCACGCTCCACGAAGCGTCCCATGGCTATGTCGCCAAGCTGTTCGGCGACCGCACGGCCGAGATGCTGGGCCGTGTGACGCTCAATCCGCTGAAGCACATCGATCCGATCGGCACGCTGCTGGTGCCGGGGATATTGCTGCTGATGGCACGCATCGTCGGTGGCGGCGTGTTCCTGTTCGGCTGGGCGAAGCCGGTGCCCGTCAATTTCAACAATTTGCGGCATCCGAAGCGCGACATGTTCTGGGTCGCTGCCGCGGGTCCCGCCAGTAATTTCGTGATGGCGACGCTGTGGGCGATGCTGTGGGTGGCGTCGCAGCCCGGCGGCGCACTCGCAAGCGACGGCGTCAACTACATGGCGCAATGGGGAATACAGATCAATCTCGTGCTGATGGCATTGAACCTGCTGCCGATCCCGCCGCTCGACGGCGGGCGCATTGCCGTTTCGCTGCTGCCGGGGCGCGCGTCGTATGCGCTGTCGCGCGTCGAGCCTTACGGGCTGTTCGTCATCCTGGCGCTGCTCGCCACCGGCTTGCTCAACGTGCTGATGAGCCCGATCCTCGCCGCCGCGCAATACCTGATCGGCGTCATCGTCGGCGCCTGACGATGCGCGCGACTCCCGACAATCCCGATGTCCATGTTCGCTGACCGCGTATTGTCGGGAATGCGCCCGACCGGGCGCATGCACATCGGGCATTACCACGGTGCGCTGAAGAACTGGGTCCGCCTGCAGCAGGAGTATCCGTGCCTGTTCTTCGCCGCCGACTGGCATGCACTGACCACGCACTACGAATCGACCGAGGCGATCAAGGACACGGTGTGGGAAATGATCGTCGACTGGCTGGCTGCCGGCGTCGACCCCGGCCGCTGCACGTTGTTCATCCAGTCGCGCGTGCCCGAGCACGCCGAGCTGTCGCTGCTGCTCGGCATGATCACGCCGGTGGGCTGGCTCGAGCGCGTGCCGACGTACAAGGACCAGCAGCAGCAGCTCGCCGAGCGCGACCTCGCCACGTACGGGTTCCTCGGTTATCCGCTGATGCAGGCGGCTGACATCCTGATCTATCGCGCCAACATGGTGCCGGTGGGGGAGGACCAGGTGTCGCACCTCGAGTTCGCGCGCGAGGCGGCGCGGCGCTTCAACTTCATGTTCGGCCGCGAGCCTGATTTCGACGAGCACGCCAAGGCCGCGGTCAGGAAGCTGGGGTCGAAGAAGGCGAAGCGCTACGAAGCGCTGCGCACGGCGTTCCAGGAGCAGGGCGACGAAAAGGCGCTCGCCGAAGCGCGCCAATTGCTGGAAGATACGCAGAACCTCTCGCTCGGCGACTCCGAGCGGCTGTTCGGCTACCTCGAAGGGTCGCGCCGCGTGATCCTGCCGGAGCCGAAGCCGCTGTTGACCGAAGCGCCGCGCGTACCGGGCCTCGACGGGCGCAAGATGTCGAAGTCGTATGGCAACGCGATCCTGCTGCGCGAGGAGCCCGCGGAGGTCACGCGCAAGATCCGCACGATGCAGACCGACCCTGCGCGCGTGCGCCGCAGCGATCCGGGCGACCCGGAGAAATGCCCGGTGTGGCCGCTGCACCGGATCTACTCGAACGACGCGACGCAGCAATGGGTCGTCAAGGGATGCACGACCGCGGGCATCGGCTGCCTCGATTGCAAGCAGCCGGTGATCGACGCCATCATCCAGGAGCAGCTGCCGATGCGCGAGCGCGCGCAGAAATATCTGGACGATCCGCAACTCGTGCGCAACATCGTCGCCGACGGATGCGAGCGCGCGCGCAAGCTGGCCGAGGAAACGATGAGCGACGTGCGCGAGGCGATGGGACTCGACTATGACTAGCGCCGACGCATCGCTCGACCTCGGGCACCCGGCGGTCGAGCCGCGGCCGCTGGCGCGCGTGTACGGCCAGCCGTACAACGACCTGCCGCGCGACCTCTACATCCCGCCGGAGGCGCTCGAGATCTTCCTCGAAACGTTCGAGGGGCCGCTCGACCTGCTGCTGTACCTGATACGCCGACAGAACATCAATGTGCTCGACATTCCGATGGCCGAGCTCACGCGCCAATACCTGGGCTACGTCGAGATGATGCGGCGCACGCAGCTCGAGCTGGCCGCCGAATACCTGCTGATGGCCGCGGTGCTGATCGAGATCAAGTCGCGGCTGCTGCTGCCGCGGCCACCGGCGATCGCCGGCGACGAGGTCCTGGACCCGCGCGCCGAACTCGTGCGGCGGCTGCTCGAATACGAGCAGATGAAGGCCGCCGCGCAGGCGATTGACGCGCTGCCGCTGGCCGACCGCGATTTCGCCACCGTGCGCGTGTGGTTCGAACGCGTCGCCGCGACGCGGATGCCCGACGTCGCGCGCGACGACCTGAAGGCGGCGTGGGCGACGCTGATCTCGCGTGCGCACGCGAACCGCCATCACCGGGTGACGCGCGAGCAACTGTCGGTGCGCGCCGAAATGAGCCGCGTGCTGAAGGCACTGCCCGGTGGCCGCTTCGTCGAGTTCGTCGAACTGTTCGCCCCGCACGCAGACGTGGCACATCTCGTGGTCACGTTCCTCGCGCTGCTCGAGCTCGCGCGCGAGCAGATGATCGACATCGCACAGGCGAAGGCCTACGCGCCGATCTATGTCAACGCCAGAGGCGAGCGCGCGTTCGTCCTCGCAAGCGACACCTGATTCCCGACAACATGCAAGAACACGCAACGCCTTCGGGTTCGCCCGCCGATCTCGTCGAAATCAAGCGCGTGCTGGAAGCCGCACTGCTCGTTGCCGGCGAGCCGGTGGCGCTCAACCAGCTCGCACGGCTGTTCGATCCGCCGATCGAGCAGGACACGGTGCGCAAGCTGCTCGACGAGTTGCGCGGCGACTGGCATGGACGCAAGATCGAGCTCGTGCAGGTGGCGAGCGGCTGGCGCTTCCAGGGCACCACGCAATTGCAAACCTACCTCGATCGGCTGACGCCCGAGCGGCCGCCGCGCTATTCGCGCGCGGTGATGGAAACGCTCGCGATCATCGCCTATCGGCAACCTGTCACACGCGGCGACATCGAGTCGATCCGCGGTGTCGCCGTGTCGACGAACATCGTCAAGTCGCTCGAAGACCGGCAATGGGTCGAAGTCGTCGGCCACCGCGAAACGCCGGGACATCCGGCGCTTTATGCGACGACTCGCACGTTCCTCGATGACCTCGGCTTGGCGTCACTCGCGGAACTCCCACCTTTGGCCGACCTAGATTCATCCCACCTCCTGGAGATGCCCGATGCCCCAGCAAAGGCCGCCGAGGCGGCACTCGCACTCGCGAGCCCGCTCCTCGGCTCCGATACCGCAGCAACCGAACCTCGCGCTGCAGGCGATGGCGGAGAGCCTTCCGCTCCCGCGTCACAAATCCTCCACTGACGAGGTCTTCGACGAACCGCAACGCCTGCACAAGGTGCTGGCGTCGTGCGGCTTCGGGTCGCGCCGCGCCATGGAGGAGCTGATCCTCGCCGGTCGCATCACCATCAACCGGATGCCGGCGGAAATCGGCCAGAAGGTCGGCCCCGGCGACGAGGTGCGCATCAACGGCGAGCCGGTGAAGATCCGCTTCGCCGAACCGCCGCCGCGCGTGCTGCTCTATCACAAGCCGCCGGGCGAGATCGTGTCGCGCGACGACCCCGAGGAGCGCACGACGGTATTCGAGGACCTGCCGCCGATCGAGGATGCGAAGTGGATCGCCGTGGGGCGGCTCGACTACAACACCGAAGGCCTGCTGCTGTTCACGAATTCCGGCGAGCTCGCCAACCGGCTGATGCACCCGCGTTACGAAGTCGAGCGCGAGTACGCGGTGCGCGTGATGGGGCGCCTGGACGACGAGCAGATGCAGAAGCTCGTCAGCGGCGTCGAGCTCGAGGACGGGCTCGCGAAGTGCGACAAGGTCGAGGACGGCGGCGGCGAGGA
>DATCFA010000073.1:0-3807 GCA_036509805.1 Casimicrobiaceae bacterium | reverse complement strand
CCTCCCGCGCGGGTTCTCGATCCAGCGCAGCACGCCGAGCACGTCCTTGATGTGCGACGTATCGAGAAACCGCAGGCCGCCGAACTTGACGTACGGAATGTCGCGCCGCGCGAGCTCGAGCTCGAGATGTGCGCTGTGGCTGGCCGTGCGGAACAGCACCGCCTGGCTCGCGAGCGGGATGCCGTCTTCGCGGTGCGCGAGCACCTGTTGCGCGACGTATTGCGCCTCGGCCGCCTCGTCGGCGACTGTCACCACGCGCGGCCGCGCACCATCGTGGCGATCGGTCACGAGATCCTTCGTGTAGCGCTCGTGCGCGAGTGCGATCACCGCGTTGGACGCGTCGAGGATCGGCTGCGTCGAACGGTAGTTGCGCGCCAGCGTGATCACCGTGGCCGGCGTCGGGTATTGCAGCGGGAAATCGAGGATATTGCGCACGGTGGCGGCGCGAAACCCGTAGATCGCCTGTGCGTCGTCGCCGACCACGGTGACGCCGTTGCCATCGGGCTTCAACAGCCGCACGATCGATCCCTGCAGGCGGTTGGTATCCTGGTATTCGTCGACGAGTATGAAGTCGAAGCGCGCGCCGACTTCGCCGGCGAGCGCCGGTATCGCGAGCATTGCCGACCAGTAGAGCAGCAGGTCGTCGAGGTCCAGCACCTGCTGCGCCTGCTTGGCGTCGACATAGGCCGCGAACAGCGCGCGCAATTCCTCCTGCCAATGCGCGCACCACGGGAATTCCCACGCCAGCGTGTCCGATAGCGACGACTCGGCATTGACCGTGCGTGAGTAGATCGCGACGCAGGTCGCGGCACCCGGGAAGCGGCTTTTCGCAGGATCGACGGCCGGTTGCGCGTGGCGCACGAGGCCCATCAGGTCCTCGGAATCGCCGCGGTCGTGAACCGTGAAGCTCGGCGCGAGACCGATGCGCGATGCGTATTCGCGCAACAGCCGCGCGCCGACGCTATGGAAAGTGCCGGCCCACGGCAGCGACGCCGGCCGCGCGGAAGAACGCAGTCCCAGCGCCGCGTGCAGGATCTGCGATGCGCGCCGCTCGAGGTCGGCTGCGGCGCGCCGCGTGAACGTCAGCAACAGGATGCGCTCGAGGTCCGCGCCCTGCTGGACGAGATGCGCGACGCGATGCGCGAGCGTGGTCGTCTTGCCCGACCCTGCACCTGCGATCACGAGCAACGGCGGTGAAAATCCGCTGATGCCGTCGAATTGCGATGCACGTGACTGTTCGTCGTTGAGCGGTTGCAGCGACCATTTCATCGAAAGCGCGCTTTGGATGGCGCATAGAACGTTCGTTCGATACTATACCGGCGGCCAACGGGGTTTGCACGCGCGACGGCGCTGGCGGCGCGCAAACTGTGCGCTCCATGGCGATCAGCATCGATCCTGCCGACATCGAATGGTCGGCGATCCGCGCACAGGGCGCGGGCGGACAGAACGTCAACAAGGTGTCGACGGCGCTGCACCTGCGCTTCGACATCGGCGCCTCCGGCTTGCCGGAGACGGTAAAGGCGCGCCTGTGCGCGCTCGGCGACCAGCGAATCAGCGGCGATGGCGTCATCGTCATCAAGGCGCAGCGCTATCGCAGCCAGGAGCGCAATCGTGACGATGCGCTCGCCCGACTGCAGGCGCTGGTGGACGCGGCGGCAGTGGTGCAGCCTGCGCGCAAGGCCACGCGTCCGACCAAAGGCTCGCAACGCCGTCGCGTCGACAGCAAGGTGCAGCGAGGCAGGATCAAGGCTGCGCGCGGGCGCGTCGACGAATGAAGGCGCTTGCGTGCAACGGTGAGTGTCGCGGACTATCGAGCGAACCCTGACTCGGCACACTAATAGCGCACGCGAACCCCGACGAATCCGCCGACGGGTGCCGCGATGCTGTAGCTCCTCGGGTCGGATGCATTGGGCGCTTCGGCAAGGAACACCGAGCTCGTCGGCGAAAACGTGCCGAACGTGTAGTAGTGCTGGTCGGTGACGTTGTCGACCGACGCGAACAGCTCGACGTCGCGAGTCACGCGGAACGTGGCCGCGAGATTCAACGCGTAATACCCCGGAAGCTTCGGCGTCACGTTGGCTTCGTCGCCGAACAGGTAGGCGCCGCTCACCGCGATGCCGCTCGCGCCCAGCGTCCAGCGATCGTTCACCTTGTAATACGCGTCGAGCTTCATCTGATGCGCGGGAATGCCGGGCAACCGGTCGCCCGGACGCACGTCGAGGTTGCCGTCGACGTCGGCCGCGGGGTTGTCGCCCGATGCTTCGACGAAACCCGCGCGGTAGCTCGCCTTGATGTACGAATACGCGGCGTAGGCGTGCCAGCGGTCGGTGTCGAGCTCGGCGTGCACGTCGAAGCCGGCACGCTGCGTCTGCCCGATATTGGCGAAGTACGCGCGTCCCTGCGTGACGCTATTGATGAATGCGATGTCGTTGTCGAGGTCGCTTCGGTAGACACCGACGCCGTAGGCGAGCTTCGCCCCCGGCGCAATGGCGAACGCGCCGCGGACGCCGATTTCGACCGTATGCGCGATGACTTGCGCGAGCTCGGGATCGCCGACGAAGAAGTTCGCGAGGCTGCAGGAATTATCGGGTCCCGCGCATGAAAGCTCGGCCGGCGTTGGTGTGCGATTGGCAATCGCATAGCCGGCGTACGCGGTCAGCGACGGCGCCACACGGTAGGTGGCGCCGAACGCCGGGTTGAAATGCGCGTAGCGGTGGTCGCCCGACAAGTCGCCGCCGTTGTGGTCTTCGAGCCGCACTTCGGCGTCGTTATAGCGCCCCGATGCCGTCAGCGCCGCATCCTGCGTGAGATTGAGCGTGTCGGCGACATACACGCCGTAGTTGGTGTTCGAAACCGACACGTCCACCGGTACATTGCTGCCGGGCTCGTCGAGCAGGACGCCGGGTCCGATGAACGCGCGCCCGGGCGATGTCAGCCCGCCGATGGCCGAGCGCGCGCTGAATTCGTTTTGCGCGCCGTCGAACGCAAGCCCTGCGACCCAATGGTTGCGCAATCCGCCGCGCGATGCAGTGTCGGTGAGCTGCACCGACGCGCCGTACGCATTGGTGACGCTCGTCTGCGTGTCGAGTTCCGAATAGGGACCGCCGGCCAGGAAGTCCGGTATCGGCACGCCGCCGCTGGTCGTGCTGGGCGCGCCATCGTCGCCGCACAGCAGTCCGGGGTTATCGTCGCATGGCCCGTCGTTCGGCGCGTTGCCGTTGATCACCTGCTGGCGGAAATGGCGGTAGTAACCCAGCGTCTGTACGGATACGTTGCGCGAAAGATCGAATTCGCCGGTGAGTGCGCTGGCGAAATAGCGGTTGTAGATCGCGTTGGGCGCGGTGAACTGCGCGCGCCGGTCGGCCGCCAGCAATTCGACGGGCGAAGTCCCCGGCCCGTTGAGCCGCGAATTGGCGAACGTCAGGCCGAGATGCACTTCGGCTTGCGAATCACGCCAGCCGAAATCAGCATACAGGTTCTGTATCTGCGACGACTGCAGGTCGCGCCAGCCGGATTGCTGCAGCGCGTCGCCGGCGACGTACGCTGCAATATTGCCGTCCGCGCGGCCGAACTGGAACTCGCCCTGCGCGTGGCTGAACGAACCGCCTGACACGTCGGTCTCGAGCCCGTGATAGTCGAAGCCGTTCTTCAACCGCAGGTTGACGCCTCCGCCGAACGCGTTGAGGCCGAAGACCGGATTGGATCCGACGACGTCGATGCGGTCGATCGCGATGTCGGGGATCAGGTCCCAGTCGACGGTGTCGCCAAACGGCTGGTTGAAGCGCATGCCGTTGACGTACACGGCGA
>DATCFA010000072.1:0-5864 GCA_036509805.1 Casimicrobiaceae bacterium | reverse complement strand
GGCGCCGTCGACTTCGACGGCGTGCTGAAAGTCCTCGCGCAAAATGACTACAAGGGTTGGCTGGTGGTGGAGGCGGAGCAGGATCCCGCGGTGGCACCGAGCTACGCGTACGCGAAAAAGGGTTTTCGCACGCTGCGTATGCTGGCCGACCGTTACAAGGAGGTGCCGCGATGACCACCCATGCACCGGCAGCGCTCGCGAAAGCGCGCGCGGACGGACGCGATATCGTCGACGTCACGCCGTCGTCGGGGCTGCGTTACGTGAGCTTTTCCGCGCACCGGTTGGCACCCGGTGAAGCGCTGGCGGGCCGCGAGCTCGCGCGCGAGGCGTGCATTGTCGTGCTCGCAGGAAGCGTGGACTTCGTGGCCGGCGGCGAAAGCTGGCGCGGCATCGGCGAGCGCGCGAGCGTGTTCGAGGAGAAGTCCCCGTATGCGGTCTACGTGCCACCCGGCGTCGACTACACGGTCACTGCACGCACGCGGGCCGAAATCGCCATCGGCCGCGCGCCGGCCGCCGGCACGCTCGCGCCGCGGCTGATCGAGCCGTCGTCCATGCAGCGGCTCGCGCGCGGACGCGATGCCAACACCCGCTATGTGTGCGACATCCTGCCGCAGACGGCGGCCGCCGAGTCATTGCTGGTGGTCGAGGTGCTGACGCCGTCGGGCCATTCGTCCAGCTACCCGCCGCACAAGCACGACACCGATGCGCTGCCCGGCGAGAGCTTCCTCGAGGAAACCTACTATCACCGGATCGACCCGGCGCAGGGCTTCGTGTTCCAGCGCGTCTACACCGACGACCGCAGCGAGGACAGGAGCTTCGCCGTCGAGGACGGCGACGTCGTCATCGTGCCGCGCGGTTATCACCCGGTGTGCGTGCCTTACGGATACCGTTCGTACTATCTCAACGTGATGGCCGGCCCCAAGCGCGTGTGGTCGTTCCGCAACGATCCGCGCCACGAATGGATGCTCGCGCGTTGACGCCGGCGCGCTTCGCGTTCGCGCAGCGGATCGCGCGCGAAGCGGGAGCGCTCGCGCTGTCGCATTACCGCCGCCGCAGCGAACTCGCCGTCGAATCGAAGGGACTGCAGGATATCGTCACCGTCGCCGACCGCGCGGTGGAGGCGATGCTCGTCGAGCGCATCGGCGAAGCGTTTCCCGGCGATGTCGTGCTCGGCGAGGAAGGCGGCTACAGCGCTCCCCACACCGGTGGCGCGCCGCTGTGGGTGATCGATCCGATCGACGGCACTGCCAATTTCGCGCGCGGACTTCCGCTGTGGTGCATTTCGATCGGCCTGTTGCACGACGGCGTGCCGGTTGCCGGCGCCATCTACAACGCGTGCACCGACGAACTGCATGCCGGCAGCATCGACACGCCGGCAACCTGCAACGGTGCGCCGATCCGCGTGTCGCGCGTTGCCGACCCGCATCACGCGCGCCTGTCGCTCGGCTTCAGTTATCGGCGCGATCCGTCGATTCACCTCGCATCCATCGCGCGTCTGCTCGCCGCGGGTTGCGAGTACAGCCGGCTGGGCAGCGGCGCACTCGGCCTCGCGTACGTTGCCGACGGGCGCTTCGAAGGTTATTTCGAGCCGCACATCAATGCATGGGATGTCGCGGCGGGCATTGCCATCGTGCGCGCGGCGGGCGGCTGGACCAACGACTTCTTCGCCGGCGAAGGGCTCGCGCGCGGCAACCCGATACTCGCCAGCGCGCCCGGCATGCGCGCCTTCGTGGAGCGCGAGCTGTGGCCGACGCTCGACCTTCAGCAGCTGCGCGGATGAGCGCGCAACCGGCGTACTCGCTGTGGCTGCTGCCGCGCGAGGACCAGCAGCAGGCGCTCGCGGCGCTCGTCGCGCGGCTCGCCACGCGATTTGCGACGCGCGCGTTCATCCCCCATGTCACCGTGCAGGGCGATCTCACCCGCCGCTTGGGCGAAGTCACCGCCGTTGCGGCCGGCCTCGCGCGCGCGCTTCCTGCACAGCGCTGGCGTGTGCGTGGCATCGAGCAGTCGGCGCACTACTACCGCGCGTTCTACCTCGCGCTCGACGACGACGGCAACGCGTTCGCCGACCTTCGCACGCGCGCCGCCGAAGCATTCGCCAGCGAGGCGGGGCTGTCGCCGTTCGCGCACCTGTCGCTTGCCTACGGCACGCTGGACAGCGCGGCCAGGGACGCGCTGGTGCGGGAGTTCGCCGCCGAATTCCCGCCCGCGCTGATGCTCGACCGCCTCGCCGTGGCGCTGTCCGGTTCGAGCGTTGGCATCGCGTCGTGGCGTACGCTGCAATGCTTCCCGCTGGCGCAGCGCGCGCCGGCCAACACACTGGAAACCTCGTCATGATCGATGTCGCACTCCTGGGCGCGGGCCGCATCGGGCGCATTCACGCCGGCAATCTCGTCCGCCAGCACGGCGTGCGCCTCGCCACGGTATCCGACGTCAACGCCGAAGCCGCCGGGGCACTGGCAGCGCAGCACGGTGCGCGGGTGGCGAGCGCGGACGACGTGTTCGCCGACCGTTCGCTGGCCGCCGTCGTCATCGGCTCGTCGACGGACACGCACGCGGACTTCATCGTGCGCGCGGCGGCGGCGGGCAAGGCGATCTTCTGCGAAAAGCCGGTCGACCTGGAACTGGTGCGCGCACGTGCGTGCGCCGACGCGGTACACAAGGCCGGGGTCACCTGCATGATCGGGTTCCAGCGCCGCTTCGACCCCACGTTCGCGGCGTTGAAGCGGCGACTCGACGCGGGCGAGATCGGCGACGCGGAGATGCTCGTCGTGACCAGCCGCGACCCGGGCGCGCCCCCGGTCGATTACATCCGCAAGTCGGGCGGCATCTTCAAGGACATGCTGATCCACGACTTCGACATCTTCCGCTGGATCCTCGGCGACGAGGCGGTGTCGGTGCATGCGTACGCGAGCTGTCTCACCGACGCTGCGATCGGGGATGCCGGCGACGCCGACAGCACCGTGGTGACGCTGCGCACGCAGAAGGGGCGGCTGTGCGTCATCAATACCAGCCGGCGCGCCGCGTACGGCTACGACCAGCGTTTCGAAGTGCTGGGCAGTCGCGGCATGCTGCAGGCAGGCAACCATCGGCCGACGGAGGTGGTGGCGGCGGGCGGCCAGACCATCAGCAGCGACCTGCCCGAGCCGTTCTTTCTCGAGCGCTACCGCGTCGCCTACGCCGACGAGATGGCGCACTTCTTCGCCGCGTTGCACGAGCGCACGACGGTGCGCACGACGATCGACGACGGGGTGGCTGCGCTCGCGCTGGCCGAAGCCGCGGCGACGTCCTGGCGGGAAGGGCGGGTCGTCGCGTTGTGACGGACCCCGGCGCGCACTTCCTCGTTGTCGTGCGCGCCGGCGACACCTCGCTGCATCCAAAGTGGACCGAGAACGTTGCCACGCGCGACTGGGACCTCGTCGTCAGTTACTTTGGCGACGATCCTTTGCGGTTCCGCGACGACAGTGCCGTGCGCGTCGACGATAAGGGCCAGAAGCTCGGGGGGTTGCATGCGCTTTTCATGCGCGACGATTTCTGGCGCACCTACGACTACATATGGCTGCCTGACGATGACCTCGCGATCACGCAGGCAGGCGTCAGCGAATTGTTCGGTCGTACGCGCGCGCTGGACCTCGCGCTCACGCAGCCGGCGCTGTCGTGGGACAGCTACTGGTCGCACAGGATCACGCTGCATCACCCGGGCTTTCGCGTGCGGATGACCAACTTCGTCGAAGTGATGGCGCCCTGCTTCGCGCGAAGCTTCCTCGAGCGCTGCCTGCCGACTTTCCTCGAAACCGTCAGCGGTTGGGGGATCGACCTGCTATGGCCACGGCTGTTGCCCGCGCGGCCGCGGCGTTGCGCAATCATCGATGCCGTGCAGATGACGCACACGCGCGCGGTCGGCGGCGGTCAGCATTACGACCGCCTGCGGCAGGCCGGCGTCAGTGCGCATGAGGAGCTGGACGCGGTGCTCGCGCGCCATGGCATCGCCGCAGACAGCCAGTCGCTGGTGTATGCGGCAATCGACGGGGACGGCAGGATGCTCGACGCTTCCGACGCGCGCGATGCGCTGCTGCTGCGCGAGAGGCTGGACGCCGACCGCGCGGCGTTTGCGGCGTACGACGCGCAGCGCGCTGCGCAGCGATCAGAACATCATTTGCGCGGGTAGCGCGCGCTCGACGATTGCGCGATAGTCGGCCATGCGGCGTTGCGGCACGTTGAACGGCGATTTGGTCTCGTGGTCGTAGCGCGCAAAATGCTTGAGGTAGCGCCGGCAGTAGTCTTGGTCGCGCGCGTCCATGTAGTGCAGGCAGGTGGCCGGGAGGATGCTGTGATAGCGGACCAGCCACGCCAGGTGATCGGGCAGGTGATCCCTGAGGCGCGCGTACGCCCATTCGTCGTGGTTCCACTGGAATACGCAGTTGTCGAGTCCGCAGCCGGGGGTGCCCGCCTGCAACGGCCGGTTCATGCACACGATATTCTGCGGCGCCTCGTCGGTCAGCAGCAGTACCTTGCCGAGGTCATGCACCAGCGCCACCAGCAGCATCTGCGGCGTTGCGGCATTTTCCGCTTCCATGGCGTTGATGATCTGCAGCACGTGCATCTGCTGGTTCGCGCAATACAGCCGCTGGTCGCTCGGGTCTATGCACTGGCCGAGCATCTCGACAAGGCTCCACGGGCTCACGCTGCCGAACACCGGCGTCGCGTACTTGTCACGCAGTCGCATCACGTCGTCGACCGATTGCGCGTCGTGCAGCGCCTCGATCGCATTCGCGCGTGCCGCGTAACGGGCAGCGTGCGCGCGCGCCGTCGGTGCAGAGGCGGGATGCTGCGGCGCACCGGGCGCCGCAGGCTGTGGACCGATGACGTAGCGATGCGACAGCTCGACGGTCATTGCGTGGCGTATTGCGCGTCCATCCGCGAAATGGTAGCACCGTCCTTCGCTTTGCTGCCACAGCGTTCGCGCGGATGACCTCTCCCGACGTCCAGGTCGTGGGCATGGGCTTCGCCGGCATCACGGCGGCGCGTGTGCTGGCGGAAGCAGGGTATCGCGTCCACCTCACCGAGCGGCGCAATCACATCGGAGGCAATGCGTACGACCACCTCGACACAGCCGGTGTACGCGTGCACCGTTACGGACCGCACATCTTTCACACCAACGCGCCACGGATCTTTGAGTTCCTTTCGCGCTTCACCGGCTGGCGGCATTACGAGCATCGCGTGCTGGCCAAGGTCGGCGAGCAACTGCTGCCGGTGCCGATCAATCGCACGACGATCAATGCGCTGTACGGCCTTGCGCTCGACGGGCCCGGCGTCGAGGCGTTCCTTGCGCGGGTGCGCGTGCCGCGTGATGCCTGCGTCACCAGCGAAGACGTCGTTCTCGCGAGTGTGGGACGCGACCTTTGCGAGAAGTTCTTCCGCGGCTATTCGCGCAAGCACTGGGGGCTCGACCTGTCCGAGCTCGCGGCGTCGGTGGCCGCGCGCATCCCGGTGCGCAGCGGCGACGACGACCGCTATTTCACCGACCACTACCAGTGCATGCCCTCGGAAGGCTACACGGCGATGTTCGAACGGATGCTCGCGCATCCGCTGCTGAGCCACGAGACCGGCTTGGATGGCATTGCCGCGCGTGCGCGCATAGGTGCGCGGCACGTGATCCATACCGGACCCATCGACGCCTGGTACGCGCATCGCCATGGCGCGCTGCCGTACCGCTCGATCGAGTTTCGCCATGAGCACCTGGCGGACGTCGCGCGATTGCAGCCCGTTGCGACGATCAACTACCCGAACGATTTCGCCTATACGCGCGTCACCGAGTTCAAGCAACTTACGGGACAGGTGCATCCGGGGACGTCGATCGTCCG
>DATCFA010000071.1:0-4067 GCA_036509805.1 Casimicrobiaceae bacterium | reverse complement strand
TGTGCGGCAGCGGCGGTCTCGCGCGTGGCGAGCCACGTCGCCAGGCGCGCGACGCCATCGTGCAGCTTCGGCATGCCGATCGTGTAGGCGAAGCGCACGTGCGTGTCCGCGCGATGGCGACCGAAGTCCACACCCGGCGTGATGGCCACGCCGGTATTGGCGAGCACGTCGCGGCAGAATGCCGCGCTGTCGGATGACCAGCGCGAGCAGTCCGCATACACGAAGAAACCGCCGTCCGGCAGCAATGGAATGCGAAACCCGAGTGCGCGCAGCGCGTGCACCAGGTAGTCGCGGCGCGCGTGGAATTGCGCGCGACGCGCCTCGACGATGCGCATCGTCGGCGGCTCGAAGCACGCGAGCGCCGCGCGCTGCGACAGCGTCGGTGGCGAGATGTACAGGTTCTGCGCGAGCTTTTCCAGGTCGCGCACGTGGCGCTCGGGCGCGACGATCCAGCCGAGCCGCCAGCCGGTCATGTTGAAGTACTTGGAGAAGCTCGAGATCACGAACGCATCGCCGCCGCCTGCGAGCACCGAGCGCGGTTCGCTGCCGTATGTCAGCCCGAGGTAGATCTCGTCGACGACCAGGTGGCCTCGCCTTTGCGCCACCGCCTGCGCGATGCGCGCGAGCTCGTCGGCGGCGATCGTGGTTCCGGTCGGGTTCGAAGGCGACGCCACCAGCACGCCGCGCGTGCGCGGCGACCACGCCGCAGCGACCTGTTGCGCCGTCAACTGGTAGCGGCCGGCAGCGTCCACGGGAATGCTTACCGGCGTGCCCTCGAGCGTGCGCACGAAATGGCGATTGCACGGGTAGTTGGGATCGGCCATCAGGATCTCGTCGTCGCGGTCGACGATGAGCGCAAGCACCAGCAGCAGCGCAGCCGACGAACCCGCGGTGACGATCACGCGCGCCGGGTCGACGGCGGCGCCATAGTGCGTACGGTAATGGCCGGCGATCGCGCTGCGCAACGCCGGAAGGCCGAGCGCCGACGTGTAGTAGATGCCGCCGTCGTCCAATGCGGCCTTCGCGGCATCGCACACCGGGCGCGGCGTCGGAAAATCGGGCTCGCCGATCTCCATGTGCACGACGTCCACGCCGGAAGCCTCCAGCGCGCGTGCGGCGGCCTGCACTTCCATCACATGGAACGGCGCGATCGCCGCCACGCGGCGCGCTGTTTGCGCTGGGTCATCCATCGAAAGGCGTAGGCGCAGGACCGCGGAAAAGCGTTATCGTAATCCCTTGCGAATCGACCGCCATCCGATGGACGTTCTCCCCGCCGCCCGCATGCGCCGCGTGCTGGTTGCGCTCATGCTGCTCGCACTGGCGGCGCCGGCCGCCGCCGACATCTACAAATGCGCCGGCGGCGCGGACGGCCAACCGGTGTATCAGGACAGTGCCTGCCGCCCGGGACGCGAACTGCGCAATTTCCAGACCGACCCGTCAACGGTCTCGGTGGTGCCGTTCGACGTGACCCCATCGGTCGCGCCGGCATCCGAGGCGAAGCCTGCCCGGCAGAAGCGCGCGGCGAAGGATCCCGCTGACGCGTCGAAGCGCACGCGGCGTACGAAGCCGAACATCCCGGCCGGCAACGCAGCCGAGCGCAAGTTCCTGCACCCGGGAATGAGCGAAGCGGAAGTGGTCGCGCGGATCGGCGCGCCCGACATCCGCAGCGGCAATGCCAACGGGCGTGGCGGCGCGCGCTGGTCGTATCTGCCCACCGAGGGCGACGCCGGAATGATCACGACACTGCACCTGTCGTCCGGACAGGTCACGCAGATCGACCGCATGCCGGCGCGATGAGGGGGCGCTCGGCGCCGTTGGCGTGACCTACGCCCTGTCCAGCGAATATCGGCCCGGTCCGAACACGCAGGCGAACAAGAGTCCGCCGCAAATGGCCATGTTCTTGAAGAAATGGATCTGGTTCATCCCGGCCGCCGCCCTGGACATCGTCCAGAAATGATGCGCGATCAGCGCCGTGGCCAGAGTGAAGATCGCCAGGATCAACGCCGCCCAGCGCGCTTTCCAGCCGAGCAGGAATGCGAGCCCGACACCCAGCTCGACGACTACCGCGCCCACGGCGAGCAATTGCGGGATCGGCAGGCCCATTCCCGCCAGCATGCCGACCGTCCCTTCGAAACCCATCAGCTTGCCGAACCCCGCCGGCACGAACAACAGCGTCACGAGTATGCGGCCGAGCAACAGCACGCCGTCCTTGTTCATCGAGTGTCCTCGTACGATGTCATGCGTGCGCGTGCCGCCGTCGCGCAACCGCGCCGTGCGTCATTCTACGGGGGCGGCCGCTCGCGCCATCACAGCTTGTACGCCTTCTTGGCGAAGCCATAGGCGAGTTCCGGGGCCAGCTCGTACGCCTCGTCTTCCTCGAGGCGGTGCTCGAGCACCGCACTGGCGAGGAAGCGGCAGCAGATTCGCCGCCACACGTCGTGGCGCGCAGGTATCGACATGAATGCGCGCGTGTCGTCGTTGAAGCCGACGGTGTTGTAGAAGCCCGCGGTCTCCACCACCGACGACAGGAAGCGCTGCATGCCCTCGACGCTGTCGTGAAACCACCACGGCGGACCGAGCTTCAGCGCCGGGTAGTGGCCGGCGAGCGGCGCGAGCTCGCGCGCGTAGCTCGTCTCGTCCAGCGTGAACAGGATCAGCGTGAGCCGCCGGTCGTTGCCGAATTTCTCGAGCAGCGGCGACAGCGCGCGCACGTAGTCGGTGCGCGTCGGGATGTCGGCGCCCTTGTCGCGGCCGAACTCGCGCAACACCTTGGCGTTGTGGTTGCGCAGGCTTCCCGGATGGATCTGCATGACGAGCCCGTCGTCGATGCTCATCCTAGCCATCTCGGTCAGCATCTGCCCGCGCAGCGCTTCGGCTTCCTCGCTGCCGATCGACCCGTCCATCGCGCGGTCGAGCAGCCGCTGGCATTGCGACGCGTCGAAGTTGAACGTGCGCGCCGACGGGTGCCCGTGGTCGGTCGACGTGGCGCCCATCGACTTGAAGTAGTCGCGGCGTATCCGGTGCGCGGCCAGGTAGCCGTTCCAGCGCATCGTGTTCTCGCCGGTCAGCGCGCCCAGGCGTACGACGTTGTCGCGAAAACCGGGAAATTCCGGGTCGACGACCGCATCCGGCCGGTAAGCGGTGATCACCTTGCCCTTCCAGCCGCTGTCGCGGATCTTGCGGTGGTGCGTCAGCGCGTCGAGCGGCGACTCGGTGGTGGCCAGCACCTCGATGTTGAACCGCTCGTAGAGCGCGCGCGGGCGGAATTCGGGGCGCGCGAGGCACGCGTTGATATGGTCGAAGGTCGCGTCGGCGGTCTGCGAATCGAGGCGCTCGGTCAAGTCGAAGATCGTCGCGAACGCATGGTCGAGCCACAAGCGCGACGGCGTCGCGCGAAACAGCGGGTAGTGCGCGGCGAACGTGCGCCAGATCTTGCGCGCGTCGGTTTCGACCGGGCCGCCGTCGACGCGCGGGATGCCCAGGTCTTCCAGCGGAACGCCCTGGCTGTAGAGCATGCGGAACACGTAGTGGTCGGGCGTGATGAACAGCGCGCTGGCATCGGTGAACGGCGTGTCGTCGGCGAACCATTGCGGATCGGTATGGCCGTGCGGGCTGATGATCGGCAGGCGCTCGACCGTCGAATAGAGCTTGCGCGCGAGGTTGCGCGTGCCGGTGCCTGCGGGAAACAGCCGGTCGGGGTTGAGCTTCAGCGGACGCATGAGGGGCCCATCGTCGTCGTCGTCGCGATTTCAGGAAAGGGTCGCCAGCGCCTTGCGGGCGCCGTCGTGGAAAAGTACCACGACTGCACGGCTGATGCGCGCACGAAAATCGGCGTCCGCACCGAGGTCACCGAACACCGGCTTCAGGTCGATGAAGGCGTCGGCCAGCGCTGCGTGATTGTCGCCGTGGCGCGCCGCGAGCGCCGCGAACGTCGCCTGCTGCGGATCGGCGACGTCGATCGCGCGGCCGACCTCGTCGCGCCCGCTGGCATAGCGGATCCACGCGGCGACCGCCAGCGCCAGCCGCGCGTAAGGCAGGCCTGCGCGGCGGCGATCGCGGATCGTCGC
>DATCFA010000070.1:0-3443 GCA_036509805.1 Casimicrobiaceae bacterium | reverse complement strand
CGTCGCTGCCGTTCGCACCCGAGATCGTGCTTCCCGCGATCGACCACATGGTGCACGACCTCGACCTGAAGCTCGGCAACGCGTACGGATTCAAGGCGACGTTCAACCCGACGTATCCGGAAAAATCCGGCAACCCGAATGGCTGGGTGTCGCCTTGGCACTACGGCCTCAACCAGGGACCGATCTGCTCGATGATCGAGAACTACCGCAGCGACCTCATATGGCGTCTGATGCGCGGCTGCCCGTACATTGTCAAGGGCCTGCAGCGCGCCGGATTCCAGGGTGGATGGTTGTGACGCCGCGCGGATGACGAACGCGGGCTTCGACGAGCAGCAGTGCCGCTGGCACCCGGTGGCGGACACCGCGGTGCTAGCCGCGCAGGCTTCGTCGCGCATTCTTGCCGCCGCCGGTCGCGCACTGGCCGCGCGTGGGCAATTCCACATCGTGCTTGCGGGCGGCAACACGCCGGCAGTCACCTATGGCCTGCTGCGCAATGCCGGCACCGACTGGCGCCGTTGGCACATCTGGTTCGGCGACGAGCGCTGCACGCCGCCCGACGACGTCGAGCGCAATTCGCGGATGGCGGACACGGCGTGGCTCGATCACGTCGCGATCCCGCCATCGCAACGGCATTCGATTCCCGCCGAACTGGGTGCGGCAGAGGGCGCATCGCGCTACAGCGCCACGCTTCAGCCAGCAGGGGAGTTCGACCTCGTGCTGCTCGGGCTCGGCGAAGACGGGCACACGGCAAGCCTGTTCCCCGGTAACGCGTGGGGCGAGGCGCGCGGCAGCCCCGCAGCGCTCGCCGTGTTCAATTCGCCCAAGCCTCCGCCGCAGCGCGTGACGCTGAGCGCCGATCGCCTGGGTCGCGCGCGCGAAGTCGTGTTCCTCGTCGCAGGCGAGGACAAGCGCGCTGCGGTGGCGCGCTGGCGCGAAGGTGCTGCAATCCCCGCGCGCGCAATCCGCCCGCCGGCAGGGGTCGATGTGCTCGTCGAGGCAATGCTGATCGCGCCGGCCGCGAATTGAACGCGTCGACAGCGGCGTGCCGCGCGCAGGCGCTATTGTCGCCGCGATAGCGGGCGGCGCCGCGTGGCGCGGCATGCCGCCGGGCTGGCGGGACATCGGCAGTCGCTCAGACACGCTTCGCGAACTCGCTTTGTGCCGATATCCCGCCATCCCGGCGACGTCGCGCGATGCCAGCCGCGCTCGGTTGCGATCGCGCGCGTGGCGTGCCGCCGGGATGGTGGGACATCGGCAGTCGCTCAGACACGCTTCGCGAACTCGCTTTGTGCCGATATCCCGCCATCCCGGCGATGCGCTGAGACGCGGAGCGCGCCTCACAAACCGAGTTCCCACGATGGCGGAAGTGTCATCCTCGAAGCTGACGATCTACGCGGCGCTGGCCGGCAACGTGCTGGTGGCGACGACGAAGGTCGTCGCCACCGTGTGGACGGGCAGCTCGGCGATGCTCTCCGAGGCGATCCATTCGCTGGTGGATACCGTCAACGAGGTGCTGCTGCTGTACGGGCTGCGGCGCGCCGCGCGACCCGCCGATGCAGAGCATCCGTTCGGGCATGGGCGGGAGCTCTACTTCTGGAGCTTCATCGTGGCGCTGCTGATCTTCGCGCTGGGCGCCGGCGTCTCGCTCTACCAGGGCTTCGTCCACGTGCGCGATCCCGTGCCCATCCGCGATCCGCTGGTCAGCTACGTCGTGCTCGCGTTGGCCGCGGTGTTCGAAGGGGGCTCGTGGCTGGTCGCGCTGCGGCAGACGCGCGCGTCGAAAGGCGCGAGCGGCTATTTCGAGACGTTTCGCAGCAGCAAGGACCCGCCGTCGTTCATGGTGCTGTTCGAGGACTCGGCAGCACTGATCGGCATTGCGCTCGCCGCCGCGGGAACCTGGGCATCGGCGAGCCTGGGCGTTCAAGTCGCCGATGGTGTCGCATCGCTGGCGATTGGCGGCGTGCTCGCTGCGACGGCGATGCTGCTCGCGCGCGAAAGCAAGAGCCTGCTGATCGGCGAGCGTGCACACCATGCGCTGAGCGAATCGGTGCTGCGCATCGCCGCTGCCGAGCCGACGGTCGCACGCGCCAACGGCGTGCTCACCGCGCAGCTCGCGCCCGACCAGATCCTCGCGGCACTGTCGCTCGAGTTCGCCGACGATCTCACGGCGACCGACATCGAGCGCGCGGTGATCGACATCGAGGAGAAGGTGCGTGCCGCGCATCCCGAGGTCGTCACCCTGTTCGTCAAGCCGCAGACGGCGCGCACGTTCAGGGAACACGTGAAGCGCGACATCGCCGACGGCAGCGGCGTGACGCCCGACCAGCCGCGCGCTGACGCGCCGGCCGATTGACCGGTCAGGCGGCGGCGAGCGCGCGCGGGGCGACCGGCGCTTCGCGGATGGGCAGGTTGATCAACGCGGCGGCAGCCGCGAGCGTCATGTCCGCATACCACATCCACTGGTAGTCGCCGAAGCGCGTGACGGCCAGCCCGCCGAGCCACGCGCCGAGGAATCCGCCGACCTGGTGCGACAGCAGCGTGAGCCCGAACAACGTACCGAGGTAGCGGACGCCGAACAGCTTGCCGACGATGGTCGCCGTCGGCGGCACCGTGGCGAGCCACGTGAGGCCCAAGCCGATGGCGAACAGGTAGAACGTCGTCTGCGTTTTCGGCGCGGCGAGATACGCGCCGATCAAAAGCGCACGCGATCCGTACATGAAGGCGAGGATGTACTTGCTGCGAAAGCGCGCGGTGCAGGCGCCGGCGAGCAGGCTGCCGCCGATGTTCGACAGCCCGATCAGCGCCAGCGACCAGCTCGCGACCGACGGCGGCAGCCCGCACAGGTTCACCTCGCCCGGCAGATGCGTGACCAGGAATGCGATGTGGAATCCACAGGTGAAGAAGCCTGCGTGCAACAGCCAGTAGCTGCGGTCGTGCAGCGATTTGCGAACCGCGGCCCAGGGCGCTGCCGGGCCCGCGCCATGGTGGACGGGCGGCGTCGCCGGCGCGACGACGTGCGCGAGCGGCAGCGCGAACAGCGTCATCGCCGCGAGTGACCACAGCGCGCCCATCCAGCCGATCGCCTGGATCAGTCCCTGCGCGATCGGCGCGAACACGAATTGCCCGAACGATCCACCTGCATTGATGATGCCTGCCGCCTTGCCGCGGCGTTCGGCCGGCAAGTGCAGCGACGCGGCGCCGATCAGCACCGAAAAGCTGCCGGCGCCGGAGCCCACGGCAGCGAGAAGCCCCAGCGAGAACACCAGCCCGAGGCCCGACGTCATCCACGGCGTCAGCGCGGTGCCGATGGCCAGCACGACGAGTCCCGCCATCAACACGCGGCGCGCGCCGTAGCGGTCGGCGATGGCGCCGGCGACGCCGCCCGTCCACCATGGCGCGGGCCCGGCAGCGCCCTGGGCCGCGGTTCGCAAATCGCTGCACGA
>DATCFA010000069.1:0-3130 GCA_036509805.1 Casimicrobiaceae bacterium | reverse complement strand
ATGGACATCGACGCCAATCCCGCCACGCCGGTCAAGTACGGCATTAAAGGCATCCCGACCGTCATCCTGTAAAAGGGCGGCCAGGCGCAGGCGCAGAAGGTCGGCGCGTTGTCGAAGTCCCAGCTCACTGCATTTCTTGACAGCCACCTCTAAGCCGGATAGCCTAGCTTCCCAATGAGCGCTGTGCCGGTCCGGTTTACGGGTCGGTACGGCGGTTCAAGGGCCTGGCCGCCCCTCATCTCGCGGCGCCCGTTTCCCCGAATCCATATTCCTCCGTCGCGGCCCTCGTAGCCGCTCTCCGCCATTTCCGCGCCGACGCATCCGCGCGCCATTCGTGCCCTCCGCACCATGCATCTTTCCGAACTCAAAGCCAAACACGTTTCCGAACTGCTCGACGTCGCCAACTCGATGGAAATCGAGGGCGCGAATCGCATGCGCAAGCATGACCTCATATTCGCTCTGCTGAAAAGCCAAGCCAAGAAAGGCGAAAGCATCTTCGGCGAAGGCGTGCTCGAAGTGCTGCCGGACGGCTTCGGGTTCCTGCGCGCGCCCGACACCTCGTATCTCGCCGGCACCGACGACATCTACATTTCGCCGTCGCAGATCCGCCGCTTCAACCTGCACACCGGCGACACGATCGAAGGCGAGATCCGCACGCCGAAGGAAGGCGAGCGCTACTTCGCGCTGGTCAAGGTGGACAAGGTCAACGGCGAACCCCCCGAGGCCGCCAAGAACAAGATCCTGTTCGAGAACCTTACGCCGCTGTTTCCCGACGAGCCGCTGGTGCTCGAGCGCGACATCAAGGCCGAGGAGAACATCACCGGCCGCGTGATCGACATCATCGCGCCCATCGGCAAGGGCCAGCGCGGCCTGCTGGTGTCGAGTCCGAAGTCCGGCAAGACGGTGATGCTGCAGCACATCGCGCATTCGATCGCCGCCAACCATCCCGAGTGCGTGCTGATCGTGCTCCTGATCGACGAGCGCCCGGAAGAAGTGACCGAAATGCAGCGCACGGTGCGCGGCGAAGTCGTGGCGTCGACGTTCGACGAGCCGGCAACGCGCCACGTGCAGGTGGCCGAAATGGTGATCGAAAAGGCGAAGCGCCTGGTCGAGCACAAGAAGGACGTCGTCATCCTGCTCGACTCGATCACGCGCCTCGCGCGCGCCTACAACACCGTCGTGCCGGCATCGGGCAAGGTGCTCACCGGCGGTGTCGACGCCAACGCTTTGCAGCGGCCGAAGCGGTTCTTCGGCGCCGCGCGCAACATCGAGGAAGGCGGCTCGCTGACGATCATCGCCACCGCGTTGATCGACACCGGATCGCGGATGGACGACGTGATCTACGAGGAATTCAAGGGCACCGGCAACATGGAAATCCATCTCGACCGGCGGATGGCCGAGAAGCGCACGTACCCGGCGATCAACGTCAACCGCTCGGGAACGCGCAAGGAAGAGATGCTGCTGAAGCCCGAGGTGCTGCAGAAGGTCTGGGTGCTGCGCAAGGTGCTCTACCCGATGGACGACCTCGAGGCGACCGAATTCCTGGTGGACAAGGTCAAGTCGACCAAGACCAATGCGGAGTTCTTCGACTCGATGCGCCGCGGCTGACCGGACGCACCGGGAATTGTGGTCGCAAGTCGCTGATTCATAAGGCGGTATTATCCGGTCTTTAGATTCGGCCCGACACCCCCATCTTGCATTGCAGCACGTAATCGCGGATAATCGAAGGCTCGATTCCTCGCCGCCTTTCGCGTGCCGCGCCCGCCGCCCGCGCCGAAGCGGCCAACGTCGGCCCCGCGTCCGAGCCTTGGGGCCTCACGAAAGAAACGCCATGAAATCCGCCACGCATCCGAACTACAGCGAAATCCAGGTGACCTGCAGCTGCGGCAACACGTTCGCCACGCGCTCGACGGTCGACAAGCCGTTGCACGTCGAAGTGTGCTCGGCCTGCCACCCGTTCTATACCGGCAAGCAGAAGGTCGTCGACACCGCGGGTCGCATCGACAAATTCCGGCAGCGCTACGGCAGCAAGCGGGCCGCGGCATCGGCTTGACCGCGCGTCGCATTTGCGCCAAAAAGGCAGCTTCGGCTGCCTTTTTTGTTATCGCGCACTAGCGCAGGAACTCTCCTCACGTGCTCGCGCCCCGCCCCCGCATCGACGAACCGGTCGATCCGCAAAGCGTTTCCCCCTCCGGGCCTTACCGCGCGTGGAAGCAGCTCGGGCTGATGCTGCTGTGCGCGGCGTGGATCGCGCTGGGGCTGACCGGTCACGACCCGTGGAAGACCGAGGATGCGGTGACGTTCAGCATCGCCTCGGGAATGCAGGACCGCCACGACATCGTCGCACCGGTGCTCATCGATCACGTCGAGTTCCGCCACGGTGTGCTGGTTCCCGCGCTGGCCGCGATGACCGAAACGCTGTTCTCGCCTCCGCTCGCACCGCCCAACGCTGCACGGATCGCCATCGGTATCCTGCTGGTGTTCATCCTGCTGTTCACATCGATGGCCACGCGCGAGCTGGTCGGCAGCGCGTTCCGCTGGCTGCCGGTGCTGATCCTCGTGGGCTCCGTCGGATTCTTCGACCGCGCACACGCGCTTTCGGCCGACGTCGGCGCGACGCTGGCGGTGACCGTCGCGCTGTATGGCTTCGCGCTGGCCTTGCGGCGGCCGATCGGCGGAGGCATCGCGCTGGGTATCGGCGCCGCACTCGGGTTCCTCGCGCACGGGTTCGAAGTGCCGCTGTGGATTGGCGCGACCTGCGTGCTGCTGCCGCTGGCGGGATCGTGGTCGCGGTCGCGGTCGTTCGCGGCAACCGCCTGCATTGCCGTCGTGGTCGGCGTGATGCTGGGCGCCACGTGGCCCTTCGCGATGTACATGCGCGATACCGCGCTGTTCGCCGCGTGGCGCGGGTCGGTGCAATGGTCCGGCTACTTCGGCTGGTTGGGCAACGCGGACGACTTCGATCCGCTTTATGCGCTCAAGAACCTGCTGTGGTTCGCGTGGCCGGCACTGCCACTGGTGCTGTGGACGTTGTGGATCCGCGGCCGCGGGTTCAACGGCGGCCTGGCGCAGCCGGGCGTGGTGATCCCCGCGGTGTTTTCAGTCGTGGTGCTGGGCGGGCTCGTGTCGA
>DATCFA010000068.1:0-3479 GCA_036509805.1 Casimicrobiaceae bacterium | reverse complement strand
CCCGTTCCGACAGCCGCCGTCCCACCACATCCTGGCAGGCACCATCCGCCGACAGCACTTGCCCCACGAACAAACGCAAGGTCGTCAACGGAGAATAGACACGCTCACGATAAGCACCCGCTTCCGCCATCACCCGTTGTTCGATCTCATCCCTCGGCAGCACCTGAGCCCAATCCTTCGCACCCTGTTGCGCAAATTCCTGCCGAAACTGCTCGCAATGCAGCCGCAATCGCTTGCGCTTGTTATCATTCATTCGGGCTGACCCTCCCTGTGCCACGCTGGCGTTTTTGACAACATCAGCATAGCGCTTCGAGGTGTTCAGCCCTTCCCAATGCCCCTCGCGCTTTCGCCCAATTCCGGCTTAAGGTAGTGACATTGGTCTCTGACCCTACTTTTTTTACGCCTTGACGAACTTCGCCTTGTCGCCCAGCCAGCGCGCCATCTGCGCCTGCGCGGCCTGCGGATCCTTCTGCAGCAGCTCGTCGGCGGCGTCGCGCGCCTGCTCGATCAGCGCGGCGTCGCGCTCGAGGTCGGCGAAGCGCAGCAGCGGCACGCCCGACTGGCGTGCGCCCATGAACTCGCCGGGGCCGCGGATCAACAGGTCCTGCCGCGCGATTTCGAAGCCATCGGTGTTTTCGAAGACCACCTTGAGCCGCTGCTTGGCGAGCTCGCCCAGCGGCTCCTCGAACAGCAGGATGCATTGGCTTTCGGCATCGCCGCGGCCCACACGGCCGCGCAGCTGGTGCAACTGCGCGAGGCCGAAGCGCTCGGCGTGCTCGATCACCATTGTCGACGCATTGGCGACGTCGACGCCGACTTCGATCACCGTCGTGGCCACCAGCACGTCGATGTCGCGGCGGATGAATGCCTCCATCGTGGCCGACTTTTCGGCAGGCTTCATCCGCCCGTGCAGCAGGCCGACGCGCAACGGCCGAGACACGCCCTCGACACTGGCAAGCTCGCCGTAGACGCGCGTCAATTCCGCATGCAACGCCACCGCCGTCTGCAACTCGAGCTTTTCGCTTTCCTCTATCAGCGGGCACACCCAGTACGCCTGACCGCCGGCAGCACACCGTCGCGCCACGTGCGCGATGATTTCGGCGCGCCGCTTCTGGCTCGCAAGCCGCGTCGCGACCGGCTTGCGCCCCGGCGGCAATTCGTCGATCACCGACACGTCGAGGTCGGCGTAGAACGACATCGCCAGCGTGCGCGGGATCGGCGTGGCGCTCATCATCAACTGGTGCGCCTCCGACAGGCCCTTGCCGCGCAGCGCCAGGCGCTGCGCGACGCCGAAACGATGCTGCTCGTCGATGATCGCAAGCCCCAGCGACGGCATGTCCACGCCTTCCTGGAACAGCGCATGCGTGCCGACGGCGAACTGCGCCGTACCCGACGCGATCGCCTCGCGCGCCGCGCGCCGCTCTTTCGCCGGCAGCGATCCCGACAGCCACGCGATCTTCACCGGCAAGCCGTCGAGCCACGCGGCGAGCTTGCGGTAGTGCTGCTCGGCGAGAATTTCGGTGGGCGCCATGAACGCGACCGGCCGGCCGCTTTCGATCGCCTGCAGCGCCGCAAGCGCCGCTACTACCGTCTTGCCGGCACCCACGTCACCCTGCAGCAGCCGCTGCATCGGCTGCCCGCGCTTCATATCGTGGCTGATCTCGCGCCAGACTTTCTCCTGTGCGCGCGTCAGCTTGAACGGCACGCGTGCGAGCAACGCCTTCGTCAATACGCCGGTCCCGGTCAACACCGGTGCGCGCCGCTCGGAGCGCGCGCGCCGATGCGCCTTCATCGATAGCTGCTGCGCGAGGAGCTCGTCGAACTTGAGCCGCGTCCATGCCGGATGCGTGCGCGCGTCGAGCGCGCGCTGCGTCAGTGACGAAAGACGCGGCGGCGGTGCGTGCAGGAACTGCACGGCGTCGCCGAACTTCCACAGTTGCCGTCGGCGCACCATGTCCTCGGGCAGGAGATCGGCGAGACGGGCGGGATCGGCGGCCAGCGCGCGCGTGATCCACTTGCGCAGCGTGTCCTGCCCGAGGCCGGCGGTGGTCGGATAGATCGGCGTCAACCGATCGGGCAGCGGCGAATCGGGCGTGACGACGGCGAATTGCGGATGCACGATCTCGGCGCCGAAGTGGCCCGCACGCACGTCCCCAAACACGCGAACGCGCTTGCCGATTTCGAGCGCATTCTGCTGGTTGGGATAGAACGTGAAAAAGCGCAGCAGCAGTTGTGCGCGCACGCCGTCGGCGTCGTCTTCCAGCACGCAGACGAGCTGGCGCCGCGGGCGGTACTGGATCTCGGTACTGACGACGCGGCCTTCGGTTTGCGCCGCAGTGCCTTCGACGAGCCTGTGCAGCGGCACGAGCTGCGTGTGGTCCTCGTAGCGCAGCGGAAGATGCAGCACGAGGTCCTCGTCGCGCGCGATGTCGAGGCGCGCGAGCTTGTCGGCGAGCGTGTTCGAGCGCGCGGGCTTCGCGTCCTTGCCGGCCGGCGCTTTGCCGCCCTTGCGGGCCACGGCGATGGCTTTCGTCTACGCGCCTTTGGTGGCGTCGAAAGTTTCGCGCCAGCCGGTTTGCGCGTCCGGTGCATTGCTCGCGAGCACCAGCACCGCTTCGACTTCGATGCGCGCAGCCTTCGGTAGTGCTGCCACCTGGTACGTCGCGCGTGCGGGATAGGGGGCTGCGAAATACGTCGTCATGATGTCGTTGACCTTGGCGAAATCGGCGAGATCGGCCATCAGCAACGTCAGCTTGACGATACCGTCGAGATCGCCGCCCGCGGCTTGCGCGATGGCGCGTATGTTGCGAAACGCCTGGTGCGCCTGCGCTTCGACGCCATCGGGGAGCTTGCCCGCAGCGTCGAGTCCGAGCTGCCCTGAAATATAGACGGTGTCGCCGGCGCGAATTCCCTGCGAGTAGGGCCCGAGCGCCGCGGGCGCCTGGTCGGAATGTACTGCAGTCTTTTTCATCGTCGCGCTCCCGGAATGACGGCCATTTTAGCAGCCGCGGCTTGCGTCACCGCGCATGTAGGATCGGCCATGCGGACGTTTGCCGGGCAGGGTCGATTCGGCTATAATCGCGCCTCTTTTCGGGGACGTAGCTCAGCTGGGAGAGCGCCGCGTTCGCAATGCGGAGGTCGGGAGTTCGATCCTCCTCGTCTCCACCAGTCAACGGATTGGGCCTTGAGGATCAAGGCCCATTTTCATCTCCAGCGCAATGCCCGACCCGTGTCGTGGTCGAAAAGCTGCAGGTCGCGCGCCTGCGCAATGAACGTCACGTCTTCCTCGACCCTGACCGGCTGGCTCCTCGGGACGCGCGCGGTCACCGCGCCGCCGTCAACGGCAACGTGGACGTACTGCTCGGCGCCGAGCATTTCGACGACCTCGACTGTGCCGCGAATCACGACTTCGGCGGTTAGTGCCTGCGCGTGAGTTGCAAGCGCCAATTGCTCCGGACGGATTCCAACCGTCACCTTCT
>DATCFA010000067.1:0-3297 GCA_036509805.1 Casimicrobiaceae bacterium | reverse complement strand
AGCAGCCGGCCGAGCGCCTTGGTGTTCGACGGCTGCGCCACCACGACAGCCGCGCGCTTGCCGAGGCCGCCGCCGACGAGCACCAGCGTCATTTCCAGCAACACCAGCAACCCCACGGTGGCGCCCACCGGGATGTAGCTGCGGAAATCCTGGCGCAGGTTGTCGAAGTTGACGTCGAGCATCATCACGACGAACAGGAACAACACCATCACCGCGCCGACGTAGACCAGCACCAGCACGATGGCGAGGAACTCGGCGCGCAGCAACAGCCAGATCGCCGCGGCGGTGAAGAACGCGAGCACGAGCCACAGCGCCGCATGCACCGGGTTGCGCGCAGTGACGACGCGCAACGCGGCGAAGATCAGTATCGCCGCGAAGAAATAGAAAAGAGCGGTCTCGAAATTCATCGTGATGGCCGGCGGGTCGTCGTGCGGTTCGGCGCGCGCGGCATGCGCGCGATCCCCCGGTCAACGATAGCGCGCATCCTCCGCGCGGTCGGCCGCGATCTGCGCCTCGTAGCGATCGCCCACCGCCAGCAGCATCGGCTTCGTGTAGTAGAGGTCGCCGCGGCGCTCGCCATGGTATTCGAGAATGCGCGTCTCGACGATCGAGTCCACCGGGCACGACTCTTCGCAGAAGCCGCAGAAGATGCACTTGGTGAGGTCGATATCGTAGCGGGTCGTGCGCCGCGTGCCATCGTCGCGCTCCTCCGACTCGATCGTGATGGCGAGCGCCGGACACACCGCCTCGCACAGCTTGCACGCGATGCAGCGCTCCTCGCCGTTCGGGTAGCGGCGCAGCGCGTGCAGCCCGCGGAAGCGCGGGCTCTGCGGCGTCTTTTCCTCGGGAAACTGCACGGTGATCTTGCGCGCAAAAAAGTACTTGCCGGTGAGCTTGAGGCCGCGAAAGAGCTCGAGCAGGAACCAGGTGTTGAAGAAATCGCGGATGCGTTGGCTCATCGCTCGCCTCTCTAGTGGAACAGGCCGGCGTAGCGGGTCTGCATCATGGCGCCCAGGAACACGATCCACACCAGCGTGACCGGAATGAACACCTTCCAGCCGAGCCGCATGATCTGGTCGTAACGGTAGCGCGGGAACGTCGCGCGCACCCACAGGAATATGAATAACACCGCCGCGACCTTGAGCCCGAGCCACAAGAGGCCGTCGCCGAGCAGCCACGCGAGCGGGCCGTGGTTGAACTGCGCGATCGGCGCCAGCCAGCCGCCGAGGAACATGACCGACGCCAGCGTCGAGATCAGGATCATGTTCATGTACTCGGCGAGGAAGAACACGGCGAACGCGACGCCCGAGTACTCGACATGGAAGCCGGCGACGATCTCCGATTCGCCCTCGGCCATGTCGAACGGATGTCGGTTGGTCTCCGCGATGCCCGCCACCAGGTAGACGACGAACAGCGGCAACAGCGGCCAGATGTACCAGTAGACGGCGCCGCCCTGCTGTCCTGCGACGATGTCCTTCAGGTTCAGGCTGTTGGCGGCCATCAGCACGCCGACCAGCGCGAAACCCATTGCGATTTCGTAGCTGACGATCTGCGCGGCCGAGCGCATCGCGCCGAGGAATGCGTATTTCGAGTTCGATGCCCAGCCGGCGAGGATCACGCCGTAGACGCCGATGGACGTCATTGCGAGCAGGTACAGCAGGCCGGCGTTGACGTCGGCGAACACCAGGTTGCCGGTGAGCGGAATCACCGCCCACGCGGCCACCGCCGGTGCGATCGACAGCACCGGCGCGATGAAGAACAGGTAGCGGTTGGCACCCGTCGGGATGATGACTTCCTTGAAGATCAGCTTGAACACGTCGGCGAACGGCTGCAGCAATCCCAGCGGGCCAACGCGGTTGGGACCGATGCGCACCTGCATGTAGCCGATGACCTTGCGCTCGACGAGCGTCAGGTAGGCGACCGCGATGATCAGCGGCACGACGAGGCACAGGATCTTGACGAGCGTCCACACCGGCAGCCACGCGGCGCCCAGCAGGTGCTGCCCGGTGGTCATCAGCGCGTCCATCACGCACGCTCCACGGTGACCGCACCCGTCATGCCTTCGAGATGGCAGGTCGACGGATGCGCGGCCGAGACGGCAACGACGCCTGGCGGCACACGCGGATCGACGAGCGCCGACAATACGGCCTCGCCGCGCCCCTGCTTCACTTTCACCTGCGCGCCCTCGACGAGCCCCAGGCTCTCGAACAGGCTGCGGTGCATCCGCGCGCGGGGTGCGCGCGCGTCGGCGGTCAACTGCAGCGACGGCGCACGACGCACGATCGCGTCGGAAAAATAGATCGGTACGTCGGCCACGCGCTCGACGCCGCTGGCGGCGGCCGCCGGCATGGCGATGGCGGTGTCCCGGCGATTGCCGAGCGCAGCCTCGATCGCCGGTTGTGCCGGAACCGCCCACGCGCGGATGTCGTCGATCGTCTCGAAATCGAAGCCGGCCAGTCCGAGCAGCGTTCCCAGCACGCGCAGCACTTTCCACGCCGGTCGCGTCGCGGCGAGCGGCTTGACGACGCCGTTGAATCGCTGCGCGCGGCCCTCGCAATTGACGAACGTGCCGGCGGTCTCGGTGAACGGCGACACCGGCAGCAGCACGTCGGCATAGCTCGCCGCGTGACGGAATGCGCTCATGACGACGACGAAGTCGGCCTTGGCGAGCGCCGCGCGCGCGGCCAGCGGATTGGCGCAGTCGAACTCGGGCTCCGCGTGCAGGATCACATAGGCCTTGCGCGGATCGGCGAGCATCGCCTGCGCATTCATGCCGCCCTGTTGCGGGCGCGCGCCAGCGAGCTCGGCACCGAGGCTGTTGGCCGATTCCGTCAGGCAGCCGAGTGTCGCGCCAGTGATCGCCGCGAGCGCCTGCGCGAGCGCGAACAACTGCCACGCGTCGCGATGCTGCTCGGCGAGGTTGCCGAGCAGGATGGCCGCGTGCTTACCGGCGCAGAGGCTTTGCGCGATCGACTGCGCCGGCGCACCCGCTTCGAGGCCGGCGAGCTCGGCGGGCGCCGTGGCCCCGCGCTGCGCGGCCGCGGCGACGACGACCTCGGCCAGGAGCCGCGCCATTTGCGACGGCGGCACGATGGCCTTGGCAGCGATCGGCATCAACCAGTCGTCGTCGAGCGGATTGATCATCGACAGCTGCAGGCCCTTGTTCGCCGCCACGCGCAGCCGCGCCGCGATCAGCGGGTGGTCCTTGCGCAGGAAGCTGCCGACGACGAGCGCGCGGTCGAGAGCCGACAACCCGGCGACCGGCATGCCCAGCCACGCGACGCCGCGGCTCTCGCC
>DATCFA010000066.1:0-2164 GCA_036509805.1 Casimicrobiaceae bacterium | reverse complement strand
GCACATCGCGGGATTGGCCGACGCCAGCCAGCGAGGCGGCCGCCGCGTCATCTGCTCGCTTGCGCGCCAGCGCACGGCCGACGGCAGCGTGCATCCCTGGGGCCAGCCGTTCGCGCTGACCGAGCTCTACGTGCGCAATTTCCTGCACCTGTCGACGGTGCTGTTTTCGCGCGCGATGCTCGACGCCGGCTGCCGCTTCGATGATGCGTTCGACATCATGCAGGACTGGGATTTCTTCCTGCAGATGGCGCAGCACACGCCATTCCACTCGACCGGGCTGCGCACGTTCGAATGGCACGCGGATGCGGGCACCTCCGGTGCCGGCGGCGCGCAGAACAACAATGAGCAGAAGTTCGCGCGCTATCGCGACAGGATTTACGCCAAGTGGAGCGCGCAGCGCGCCGCGCTGTTCGCGCGGATCGACCCGCTGCTGGCCGCTGCCGCCGCGGCGATCGCGGCGAGCGCCTGGGCGCTCGCCGAGGCCCGCTGCGAGGAAGTGCTGGCGATCGCGCGCAACGAGCCGTATGCGCTCGACATGCTGGCGATGCTGCTCGATCGCCGGGGCCGCAACGACGAGGCCATCGCCACGCAGTCGCTGGCAATCAGCGTGCGGCCTTACGAACCGCAGTTCGTGTTCAACCTGGCGCCACTGGTGCTCGCGCGCGGCGAACGCGACCGCGCGCGCAGGCTCGCGCAGCACGCGCTGACGCTCGACCCTGCGTTCGCGCCGGCGCTGCAATTCATCGCCAGGCTCGGACCGGCGTGAACGGGCCGCAGGTCAGCGTCATCGTGCGCAGCATGGCGCGGCCAACGCTTGCGCGGACACTGGCGTCGATTGCCATCCAGGACGTGGCGCTCGAAGCGATCGTCGTCGCCGCGGCGGGTGGCTCGCACCCGCCGCCGCCGGCGTTCGCGGGCGAGCATCCATTGCGCTACGTCGCTTCCGCACAGCCGCTGGCGCGCGCGAGCGCGGCCAATGCGGGCCTCGACGCTGCACGCGCCACGTGGGTGACCTGGCTCGACGACGATGACGAATGGCTGCCGGGACACCTGCGCGGCCTGCTCGACGCCGCAGCCGCGCAGCCCGCGGCCGGCGTCGTGCATTCGCTGGCGCGCGTGCGCGTCGACGGCCAGCCGGAACGCACATTCGGCCAGCCGATGGCGCCGAGCGAACTCTACGTGCGCAACTTCCTGCACGCATCGGCGACGCTGGTCGCGCGCACCTTGGTCGACGCCGGCTGCCGTTGCGACGAATCGCTGTCGCTGCACGAGGACTGGGACTGGTTCCTCCAATGCCTGCAGCACACACCGTTCCACTTCGTCCGCCAGCGCACGTTCGTCTGGCATGCGGGGATCGGCGACTCCGGCGCCGGCGGCGGTGCCAATTTCGACGCAGGCAAAGTGGAGGCGGCGGCGGCGCTGGTTCGCCAGAAGTGGTCGGGCGCGCGCGAACGCCTGTTCGCGACGCTTGCACCGGTGCTGGCGCGCGCGCGCGCCGCCATCGACCGGCGCGACATCGATGCCGCCGCAGCCGAAATCCGTAGCGCACTGCGGATCAATCCCAACGATCCCGTCGCGCTGGCGATGCTCGCCGCGGTCGAGCGTGCTCGCGGGCGGCTGCGCGAAGCGCAGGCGGCGGCGGCGTTGGCGTCGGTAGTGCGGCCCTACGACGCGTCGCTCGTCTACAATCTGGCGTTGATCTGCCGCGAGCGCGGCGAGCACGCGACGCTGGCGGATTGCATGGCGCGCCTGGCGCAGATGGACGCGCAGGACACGCGTGCGTCGGCGCTGCGCGCCCAACTCGAGGGGACCTGAACCATGGCGGCACGCAACGCGTTCTATGCGCAGTCCGGTGGTGTCACCGCGGTGATCAACGCGAGCGCCGCTGGCGTCATCGAGGCGGCACGCCGCAACAAGCACCGGATCGGGCGGCTGTACGCCGGTCGCAACGGCATCATCGGTGCACTGACCGAAGACCTGATCGACACGTCGCGCGAATCGGCGTCGGCGATCGCGGGGCTCATGCATACGCCGGGCGGCGCATTCGGCAGCTGCCGCTACAAGCTCAGGAGCTTCGACGAGTCGCGCGCGCAGTACGAGCGGCTGTTCGAGGTATTTCGCGCGCACGACATCGGCTATTTCTTCTACAACGGCGGCAACGATT
>DATCFA010000065.1:0-12002 GCA_036509805.1 Casimicrobiaceae bacterium | reverse complement strand
CGCTCCTGCAGCTTCCACAGCGCGTATGCGACCGCGGGTCCATCTTCGGCGGAGATCAGCACGCCATTGCGCCGCTCGGGTATCTCACCCTTGACCGGCGCATAGCCATCGAACACGTGGCTCATCAGGCCGGTGCCGCGCGTCAGGTTCATGAACTCGCCCTGGAATCCGATCAGCCCGCGCGCCGGAATCCGGTACTCGAGCCGCGAACGGCCGCGCGAATCGGATTCCATGTTGGTAAGGTCGCCGCGACGCGGGCCCAACGCTTCCATCACCGCGCCCTGATGCTGCTCTTCAACGTCGACCGACAGCAGTTCATAAGGCTCGTGGACCTCGCCGTCCACCTCGTGCGTGACCACGCGCGGACGCGACACCGCGAGCTCGAAACCCTCGCGGCGCATGTTTTCGATCAGGATCGTCAGGTGCAATTCGCCGCGTCCCGACACCAGGAACGCGTCGGTGTCGCCGGTGTCTTCGACGCGCAGCGCCATGTTGACCAGCAGTTCGCGCGCCAGCCGATCGCGCAGGTTGCGCGACGTCACGTACTTGCCTTCGCGACCGGCGAGCGGCGACGTGTTGACCTGGAAGTACATCGACAGCGTCGGCTCGTCGACGGAAATGGGCGGTAGCGCTTCCGGATTCTCGGCGTCGGCCAGCGTGGTGCCGATGGCGAGGTCGTCGAGCCCGGTGACCAGCACGATGTCACCGGCGCTGGCCGAGTCGACCGGCTTGCGCTCGAGTCCCGAGAACATGAACACCTGGCCCACCTTGCCGGTCTTGGCGATCGCGCCGTCGGCGAGCGGTCCGTTCATGATCGCCACCTGCTGCCCCGCCGTCAGCGTGCCGCGACGAATGCGGCCAATGCCGAGGCGGCCGATGTAGCTCGAGTAATCGAGCGCGGAAATCTGGAACTGCAGCGGCGAGTCGATGTCGACCAGCGGTGCCGGCACGTGCTCAAGCACCGTGTCGAACAGCGCTCGCATGTCGCTGCCGGCGGCGGGATCCTGCGCCGCCGCCTTCGCTACGTCGACATCGAGCGTCGCCCAGCCGTTGAGCGCCGATGCGTAGACGACCGGGAAGTCGAGCTGGTCGTCGGTGGCGCCGAGGCGATCGAAAAGGTCGAACGTCTGGTTGACCACCCATTCCGGGCGTGCGCCCGGGCGGTCGACCTTGTTGATGACGACGATCGGCTTCAATCCGAGCTTCAACGCCTTCATCGTCACGAAGCGCGTCTGCGGCATCGGACCCTCGACGGCGTCGACCAGCAGCAGCACGCCGTCGACCATTCCGAGCACGCGCTCGACTTCACCGCCGAAGTCGGCGTGGCCGGGCGTGTCGACGATGTTGATGTGGGTATCGCGGTATTCGATCGCGCAGTTCTTGGCCAGGATGGTGATGCCGCGCTCGCGCTCGATCTCGTTGCTGTCCATCATCCGTTCGCCGACGTGGAAATGCTTGGCGAACGTCCCCGCTTGCACCAGCAGCTTGTCGACGAGCGTCGTCTTGCCGTGGTCGACGTGGGCGATGATCGCGATGTTGCGCAAGGCGCGGCGTTGGGGCGAAGACATGGTCGGGTCCTGGAATTTCGGGTTTGCGGCAATCGCTGCTTTTCTGCGGTGTTTCCGGCCTCGGCCGTGCGCGGCACGGTCTTTTGCTGCGACGCGGCAGAAAAGCCCATCATTATAGGCTGCCCATGTTGGTAAAAGCGAGAATAGTTGCAAAATCCGCGACTTAGGCTATAATGTCGGGGTCAACCCGACGGGGCGGCCCTTCCGGTCACCGTCCCACCTTGACGTACCGTCCCCTCGTTCGCGGGGCTTGGGCGGCCCGCCACCAAACCTTCAACCAGAGGAACGTGCCTGGACCGGAAATCGACCCCTTGTGTCGGTAGGCCGCGCCAGGAGCTGTTCATTGAACGCAACGAGCTTTGACGAGCTCGGATTGCGGCCCGAAGTCTTGCGGGCCGTGACCGAAGCCGGTTACACCACACCCACGCCGATCCAGGCGCAAGCCATTCCCGTAGTTCTCGCTGGTCGCGACGTCATGGGCGGCGCACAAACCGGCACCGGCAAGACCGCCGGATTCGGACTTCCTATCCTGACCAAGCTGATGGCGTACGCGAACGTGAGCCCGTCTCCCGCGCGTCACCCGGTGCGCGCGCTGATCCTGACGCCGACGCGCGAGCTCGCCATCCAGGTCGAGGAAGCGGTGCGCGAATATGGCAAATACACCGGCGTTCGCTCGACCGTCGTCTACGGTGGTGTCGACATCCGCCAGCAGATGCCGATCGTGCGCGCCGGCGTCGAGATCCTGGTGGCCACGCCGGGGCGGCTCCTCGACCACATCGAGCAGAAAAGCATCAACCTGGGGCAGGTGGAGATCTTCGTCCTCGACGAGGCCGACCGCATGCTCGACATGGGTTTCATTCCCGACATCAAGCGCATCATGGCGCTGCTGCCCGCCAAGCGGCAGAACCTGCTGTTCTCGGCGACGTTTTCCAACGACATCAAGCGTCTCGCCGACGAGATGCTCAACAAGCCGCAACTGATCGAAGTCGCGGTACGCAATTCGGCGGTCGAAACGGTCACGCAGCGCGTCTACAAGTGCCCGCAGGACGCGAAGCGCGCGCTTTTGATGCACATCGTCAAGTCGCGCAACGTCTGGCAGGTGCTGTGCTTCGTGCGCACCAAACATGGCGCGTCGCGGCTCGCGCGCCAGCTCGAGAAGGATGGCCTCGCCACCACGGCGATCCACGGCGACAAGACGCAGCAGGCGCGGCTCGAAGCGCTGCAGCAGTTCAAGGACGGCAAGCTGCAGGTGCTGGTCGCCACCGACGTCGCCGCGCGCGGCCTCGACATCGACGACCTGCCGCTGGTCGTCAATTACGAAATGCCGCACGTTCCGGAAGACTACGTGCATCGCATCGGCCGCACCGGCCGCGCGGGTGCGAGCGGCGAAGCGATTTCGTTCGTCGATCCGGCAGAAGAGAAACATCTCGCCGAAATCGAGAGGATGCTGAAGACAAAAATCAGCGTCGAAACCTTCGACGGCTTCGACCTGGCGCGCGCCGAACGCACGCCGCGCGAACGTGGCGACGGCCCGCGCAGCGCGCCGCGATCGCGCGCCGAGGCGCCGCGCCACCGCAGCAGCAGTGCCGAAGCACCCCAGCGCAGAAGTGCCGAGGCACCGCGACGCAGCACCCCGGCCGAACCGCCGCGGCGCCATGAAGCGATCGACGAATCGCCGCGGCGGCCGCGGCCGGAAGAGCGCGAAGAGGCGTATGCGCGCAACCCCGACCAGCCGATCGCGGCGGTGCCGCTGTCGACTTCCACTGCGAATGGCTCGTCGCTGGCGCCCGGCATGCTCGGGCGTCCGAGCCCCGCCAAGCGGCCATTGCCGGCGTTGCTGATGAAGCGCCCGGTCACCGAGCCGGAGAAGGTCTAGCGCGTCCGATGCTCCTTCTCCCGCTTGCGGGAGAAGGCTGGGATGAGGGTGTGAGTCGCGAAAACCCGCCCTCACCCTGACCCTCTCCCGCAAGCGGGAGAAGGAACACTTCGGAGCGACGCGCGCTGGCGCGCAGGGCGCGACGTTCTGCGCGGGTTAACATTCGCGAATGTCGACCTGATCCCGCTACACATGGATCCCGCGCCGCACGCCAACGTCTCCACCGCCCCCCTCCTCGTCGTTGGCGGCCTCATCGTCGAATTCGCGAGCGCCGAGCGGCGTGTCATCGCCGTGCGCGACCTGGGCTTTTCGATCGCGCGCGGCGAAACGCTCGCCGTGGTCGGCGAATCGGGGTCCGGCAAGTCTGTCACCGCCCTTTCGATCATGCGTCTTGTCGAGCAGGGCGGCGGCCGCATCACCGCCGGAACGATGCACTTCGCGCGCAGCGGCGCGCCTGCCGTCGACTTGGTCCAAGCATCGGCGGCAACGATGCGCGCGATCCGCGGCGACGACATCGCGATGGTATTCCAGGAGCCGATGACTTCGCTCAATCCGGTGATGACCGCGGGCGAGCAGATCGCCGAGTCGATCCGGCTGCACCAGCGCAAGGACGCGCAAGCGGCGCGCGCCGAAGCATTGCGGATGCTCGAACAGGTGCGCATTCCCGACGCGCGTGCCATCCTCGACCGCTATCCGCACCAGCTTTCCGGCGGCATGCGCCAGCGCGTGATGATCGCCATGGCGCTGTCGTGCCGCCCCGCTCTGCTGATCGCCGACGAGCCGACCACTGCGCTCGATGTCACCGTGCAGGCCCGCATCCTCGCGCTGATCGCGACGCTTCAGCGGGAAATGCACGCCGCCGTGCTGTTCATCACGCACGACATGGGCGTGGTCGCCGAAATCGCCGACCGCGTGATCGTGATGCACGACGGGCGCAAGGTCGAGGAAGGCGCGGTCGGCCGTATCTTCGCAGCGCCCGCCGAGGCATACACGCAGTCGCTGCTGGCAGCGGTGCCCAGGCTCGGCGCGATGCGCAACGAGGATGCACCACGCAAGTTCGGTGCGCCCGAGCCCACAGGCGCGCAGCCTGCGCCGCCTTCCACGACGACGCCGATCCTGCGCGTGCACGAGCTGACGACACGCTTCGCATTGAAGTCCGGCGTGTTCGGACGCGTGCTGCGACGCGTGCACGCCGTCGAAAAAGTGAGCTTCGACGTCGCCGCCGGCGAGACGCTCGCGCTGGTCGGCGAATCCGGATGCGGCAAATCGACCACCGGCCGCTCGATCCTTCGGCTCGTCGACGTGGACTCGGGCAGCATCGAATTCGACGGCCACGACCTGGCGAAGCTCGATGCGGACGCGATGCGCCCGCTGCGCCGCGACCTGCAGATGATCTTCCAGGATCCGTTCGCATCGCTCGACCCGCGCGTGACGGTCGGATTCTCGATCGCCGAGCCGCTGTACGTGCATCGCATCGCGAGCGGCCGCGACGCCGACCGCCGTGTCGCCGAGCTGCTCGAGCACGTCGGGCTCGTGCCCGAGCACGCGCGCCGCTATCCGCATGAATTTTCCGGTGGCCAGCGACAGCGCATCGCGATCGCGCGCGCGCTTGCGGTCGAGCCGCGGATCATCGTCGCCGACGAGGCGGTATCGGCGCTGGACGTGTCGATCCGCGCGCAGGTCGTCAACCTGATGATCGACCTGCAGCAGACGCTCGGCGTGTCGTACCTGTTCATTTCGCACGACATGGCCATCGTCGAGCGGGTCAGTCATCGCGTCGCCGTGATGTACCTCGGCCAGATCGTCGAAATCGGTCCGCGGCGCGCGGTGTTCGGCGTGCCGCAGCACCCGTACACGCAACGGCTGCTCGCCGCGGTGCCGGTGGCCGACCCGGCGCAGCGCCGCCGCAAAAGCGAGCTATCATCGACGGAAATCCCGAGCCCGGTGCGCGCGGTGGGCGACGAGCCGCTGACGGCACCGCTTGCCGAGGTCGGGCCAGGGCATTACGTTGCGCGGCACCGCGTGGGCATCTACGGATGACACAGGGGCTGCGCCGCCGGCATCGCATCCATCAGATTCTCTTGTCCCGAGGAGGGGTTCCCATGAAGTCCCTGTCGCATTGGTTCGTCGCGGCGCTGGTCGCCGCCGTCGCGGTTTTCGCAACGCCTGCGTTCGCCGCCAAGGATGTCGTGTTCGCGGTGTCGTCGACGTTCACCACCACCGATCCGTACGACGCCAACGACACGCTGTCGCAGGCGATGGCTAAATCGTTCTACGAGGGCCTGTACGGATTCGACAAGGACATGAAGATGATTCCCGTGCTGGCGGAAAGCTACACCGTCAGCGCGGACGGCCTCGTCTACACGCTGAAGCTCCGTCATGGCGTCAAGTTCCAGGACGGTACCGACTTCAACGCCGAGGCGGTCAAGGCCAACTTCGACCGCGTCACCAATCCCGACAATCACCTGAAGCGCTACGGGCTCTACAGCAACATCGACAAGACCGAGCCCGTCGATCCGTACACGGTGCGCATCACGCTGAAGACGCCGTTCTCGGCATTCATCAACGACCTCGCACACCCGAGCGGCGTGATGATCAGCCCGGCGGCGATGCAGAAATACGGCAAGGACATCGCGTTCCACCCGGTGGGAACGGGACCGTTCGAATTCGTCGAATGGAAGCAGCCCGACTATCTCAAGGTGAAGAAATTCGACGGCTACTGGCAAAAGGGCCTGCCGAAGATCGACACGATCACCTGGCGCAGCGTCGTCGACAACAACTCGCGCGCGGCGATGATGCAGACCGGCGAGGCGCAGTTCACGTTCCCGGTCCCCTACGAGCTGGCGGATGTCCTCAAGGCGAAGCCCGACCTGGCCCTCGTCGCGGCACCGTCGATCGTACTGCGCTACCTGTCGATGAACACGCAGCAAAAGCCGTTCGACAATCTGAAAGTGCGCCAGGCGATCGCGTACGCGATCAACAAGCAGGCGCTCGTGAAGGTCGCGTTCAACGGTTATGCCGAGCCGGCGTCGGGAGTGGTTCCGTCGGCGGTCGAATATTCGGTGAAGCTCGGGCCATGGCCGTACGATCTCGCCAAGGCAAAGGAGCTGATGAAGGAAGCCGGCTTTCCGAATGGCTTCGAGACGGAGCTTTGGTCGGGGTACAACAACAGCACGTCGCAGAAGGTCGTGCAGTTCATCCAGCAGCAGCTCCAGCAGATCGGGATCCGCACCAAGATCACGCTGCTCGAGGCGGGCCAGCGTGTACAGCGCGTGGAGAGCTGGCAGGACCCGAAGACGGCGCCGGTGCGGCTGTACTACATCGGCTGGTCGTCGTCGACCGGCGAGGCCGACTGGGCACTGCGTCCGCTGCTCGATGGCGATTCGTGGCCACCGAAGCTCTTCAACACCGCGTACTACAGGAACGACAAGGTCGATGCGGACATCAAGGGCGCGCTGGTCACCACCGACAGCAAGGAAAAGGCGCGCCTCTACAAGGATGCGCAGCAAACGATCTGGAACGACGCGCCGTGGGCGCCGCTGGTCGTCGAGAAGCTGCTGTCGGCGCACAGCAAGAAACTCACCGGCGTCTACGTGATGCCCGATGCATCGTTCAACTTCATCAACGCCGACCTGAAGTGACGGATCGGTCCGCAACGCCGGACCCATCCGTCATCCCCGCGCAAGCGGGGATCCAGCGTCGTTGCGTGCGCACGCCGAAAGCGGATCCCCGCAGGCACGGGAACGACGACCAAGGTTGGCGCCGCCGCTGAAATCGGCGTCCGGCACGCATGCTCCAATACATCGCGAAGCGCCTGCTGGGCTTGCTGCCCACGCTGCTGCTGGTCGGCATCCTCGTCTTCCTGTTCGTCCACCTGCTGCCGGGTGATCCGGCACGCCTGGCAGCGGGTCCCGACGCCACGCCGGAAACCGTCGCGCTCGTGCGCCAGGACCTGGGCCTCGACAAGCCGATGCTCGCGCAGTTCCTGCACTTCGCCAACGGCGTCGTGCATTGGGATTTCGGCCGCTCGTTGTCGACCAAGCGGCCGGTGTCCACCGAGATCGCGACGCGCTTCATGCCGACATTCTGGCTGACGCTGTGGAGCATGGGCTGGTCGGTGCTGTTCGGCATGACCATCGGCGTCGTGTCGGCCGTATGGCGCAACCGCTGGCCGGACAGGCTCGGCATGACGCTCGCGGTTTCCGGCATCTCGTTCCCGGCGTTCGCGCTGGGCATGGTGCTGATGCAGGTTTTCTCCGTCGAGCTCAACTGGCTCCCGACCGTCGGCAACGAGACGTGGAAGCACTACATCCTGCCGTCGCTGACGCTCGGCGCCGCGGTCGCCGCGATCATGGCGCGCTTCACACGCTCGTCGTTCGTCGACATCCTCAACGAGGATTTCATCCGCACCGCGCGCTCGAAAGGGCTCGACGAGCGCAGGGTGATCCTGCGCCATGGGCTGCGCAATGCATTGATCCCGGTGGTGACGATGATGGGGCTGCAATTCGGCTTCCTGCTGGGCGGATCGATCGTCGTCGAGAAGGTCTTCAACTGGCCCGGGCTCGGTCGGCTGCTGGTGGACGCCGTCGACATGCGCGACTACCCGGTAATCCAGGCGCTGGTGCTGCTGTTCTCGCTCGAGTTCATCGTCATCAACCTGGTCGTCGACGTGCTGTACGGCTTCATCAACCCGACGATCCGTTACCGATGACCGCCGCAGCACCGCTCGCGCCACCGCCCGCCGCACTTTCCGGCGAGGAAATCCGCACGCCGTGGAGCGAGTTCTGGCGCAAGTTCCGCCGCCAGAAAGTCGGCGTCGTCTCCGGCGTGTTCGTGCTGCTGCTCGTCATTGTCGCGGTGGCGGCACCGTGGATCGTGCCGTACGATGCGGAGAACTATTTCGACTACGACCAGCTCAACGCGGCGCCATCGCTCGTGCACTGGTTCGGCGTCGACGCGCTGGGCCGCGACATCTTCAGCCGCATCCTGATGGGTGCGCGCATTTCGCTCGCGGCGGGCTTCGTGTCGGTGGCCGCCGGCGCGATCATCGGCACGCTGCTGGGGCTCGTCGCCGGCTATTACGAAGGGTGGTGGGACCGCATCATCATGCGTGTCTGCGACGTGCTGTTCGCGTTTCCCGGTATCCTGCTCGCGATCGGCATCGTCGCGATCCTCGGCGGCGGCATGGTGAACGTCATCGTCGCCGTCGCCGTCTTCAGCATCCCGACGTTCGCGCGGCTGGTGCGCGGCAACACGCTGGCGCTGAAGCACCTGACTTTCATCGAGGCGGTGAAGAGCATCGGCGCCACCGATTGGACGATCATCGCGCGACACATCTTCCCGGGCACGATACCCGCGGTGATCGTCTACTTTTCGCTGCGCATCGGCACGTCGATCATCACCGCGGCGAGCCTGTCGTTCCTCGGCATGGGCGCGCAGCCGCCGACGCCCGAATGGGGTGCGATGCTCGACGCGGCGCGCTCCGACATGATCACCGCGCCGCACGAGGCGATCTTTCCCGCCATCGCGATCTTCGCCACGGTGCTCGCGTTCAACCTGCTCGGCGACGCGTTGCGCGACGCCCTCGACCCGAAGCTCGAGCGCCGGTGATCGTCGTCGCGTATTGCCGCGCCGGATTCGAGGGCGAGACGGCGGCCGACATCGCGCGCGTCGCGGCATCCGCGGGCACGACTTCACGCTGCGCGCCGGTGGCGAACGCCGCCTACGCGGTCGCGCATGTCGACGCGCGCGACATGCGGCGCTGGCGCCAGGCGCTGGTGGATGCGCCGCCGATCTTCGCGCGCTCGCTGTTCGCGGGCAGCGGACCGCATGCGTTGGTGCCCGCCGGGCACGTCGCCGGCCAGCGCGCCGCTGTCGATCGCGTCACGCCGATCGTCGAGGCGGTTGAGGCATTGCAGACGAGCGTGACCGACGTATGGATCGAGTTTCCCGACACCAACGACGGCAAGGCGATGTCCACGCTCGCACGCGCGCTGACAGCGCGCATCGAGGGCGAGCTCTCACGCCGCGGTGTGCTGCAGGATGCCACCGTCGCAGCAGCGACCGCGCCGCGCAACCGCAAGCGCCTGCATGTTTTCCTGCCCGACGGCGCCACCGCGTACGTCGGCGTCAGCATCGGCGAGAGCGGATCGCCGTGGCCGATGGGCATCCCGCGGCTGCGGATGCCGCATGCGGCACCGTCGCGATCGACACTGAAGCTGGTCGAGGCATTGGTCACGTTCCTCGGCGACGGCGAAGCATCCGCATTGCGCGCTGGCATGCGCGCCGTCGATCTCGGTGCAGCCCCGGGCGGCTGGACATGGCAACTCGCCTACCGCGGGCTGCGCGTCACCGCGGTCGACAACGGTCCGCTGAAGGGCAGCGTCGCCGACGATCCGCTGGTCACTCATCTGCGCTGCGACGGCCTCAAGTTCCGCCCCAGGCGCGCCGTCGACTGGGTGACCTGCGACATCGTCGAGCAACCGCTGCGCATTGCGGCGCTGATGGCCGGATGGATCGCCGACGGCGCCGCGCGGCATGCGCTGTTCAACCTGAAGCTGCCGATGAAAAAGCGCTACGACGAGGTGTTGCGTTGCGTCGACGCCGTCGACGCGCGCCTCGCCGGCGCCGAATTCGACGCCACGCTGCGCGTGCGCCAGCTCTACCATGATCGCGCTGAAGTGACGGCCTACCTGGCGCGCACGGGCTGATACGTCGCGCAAAAAAAAGGTGGCGTCGCTTCCCGCAACGCCACCTTCGGCGCGGGCGGCCGCTATCCGCTCGCCCGCGCACCGACTGCTACCCCCCCCAAACCCTCGCCCGCCTCCGGCGGAGCCGCTCGCCTACCGGCGGCGCACGCCGAATCCTGCGCAGGCCATCGCTCCCAGCAGCAAGCTCAGCAACACCAGCATTGCCCGCGACAGCGTCGGCACGTCCTGCACCGGCGGCGAACTGACGACGGCATTCTCGTTGGCATCGTTGCAGGACGCGGACAGCGCGGTGTTGTTCGCGTCGCCGCCATAGGCGGCGATCCAGCGGTAGGTGCCTACGCTCGCCGGGGTGAACGACGGCGACACGTAGCTGCCGTTGCCGCTGACGCTCGCCTGCGTGGTGAAGATCGCCGCCCGGCTGCAGGTCGCGTCGTCGGGGCCATACAGGTTGAACGCGATCGACCCGGTCGGACGCTGACGGCGACACTCGCCGACGTGAAGACCGGCGTGTTCGCGCAGGTCGTGTCGTCGGGACCATAGAGGTCGAACGTCAAGCTGCCGGTGAGGTTCGCGCCTCCCGACAGCGTCGCCTGGTCGGCAAGCGCCGTGCCGACGATTCCGCCCAAAGATGCCGTGGTGGCGATCGTCGGGGCCGCCTGCGTGATCGTGGACGACTCGCCCACGTCGTTGCACGCACCGGCGATGGCCGCATTGTTGGCGTCCTCGCTGTAGAACGCGCGCCACCGGTAATCACCGACAGTCGTCGGCGTGAAAGAACCGGACGTGTAGATTCCATCGCCGCTGACTGCGATGCTCGATGCGAATATCGGCGCACCCGTGCACGTAACGTCAGCCGGCGCGTAAAGGTTGAACAGGATGCTGCCCGTGGGTGCCGTTCCCAACGTCAGCGTCGCCTGGTCGGTGAGTGCGGTGCCGACCGCGCCGCCCGCCGACGCCGTGGTCGCGATGCCGACCGGTTGCAGCACGGTGATGAACGTCGTCCCGAAACCCTGCGCCGTCGAGAAATCGCTGGCCGTGCCGTTGACGATGCCGCTCGGCAGCGTCTGCAGACCCGGGTGCAGCGGATCGGTCGCACCGTCAGTGTCCGGCGCCTTCAGCACGTCGAACGTGAAGTCGATCACGCATTCATCGCCGCGATTGGGTGCGCCCGGGACACCGAGCGAAATCGGCGTGCCGGGCAGGCGCGAAGAGTCACCCACGAGGCGTAACCGGGACATGGGGGCGACGTTACTGCCAGCGCACGGCCCCAAGCGCAATGCTGGGCGCAGTGCTGGCACAACACCGGCGGCCCTCGAGATGCACCCGACGACGCGACTTCTCTTCTTGCCTCTGCTGGTTATGACGTTATCATCGACGATGCGAAATCCCGCACTACGCAGCGCAAGTGCGCGGCGGGCCGGATTGCTGTCATGAACAGACGCGCGTCCGGCGACACGCGTAAACCGCCGCGACCGGCGGATCCTGCTGTCGAATCCCGCAAACGCACATTGTCGGCACCGGACAGACGGCGGAATTGTACCGGGCAACATGTTGTTTTTTTACACATGACATAGCGCCCGGTCGTGCGTCAGCCGGCAATGCGGTCGATCTGCAGGGCAACCTGGTCGCGCGTCGCGACGAATGCCGCCAACCTCGCCCGCTCCTGCTCGACCACCGCGGACGGCGCGCGCGCGACAAAGCCCTCGTTGGCGAGCTTCGCCTGCGCCCGGCCGATCTCGCCGTCGAGGCGCGATTTTTCCTTGCGCAGCCGTTCGCGTTCGGCGGCGGCATCGATCTCGATGTGCAGCATCAGGCGAAAATCGCCGACGATCTCGACGGGCGCGTCGG
>DATCFA010000064.1:0-2306 GCA_036509805.1 Casimicrobiaceae bacterium | reverse complement strand
CAATGTAGGAACGATGTCAGCCCGCGAAGATCGAAGCTCAGGTCGGGCGGTGCCGCCAGCGGCACGTGTCGCGTCGCGGGTACCACCCACTTGCCGAAATGGTAGGCCACAACGTAAAGCGGCACGATCGTCAGTGGATTGGTGTAGAACGACGTGACCAGCGCCAGCGGCACGTTGCCGCGCAGCGCGACGCACGCGAACGCCGCGCCCACCGATTGCAGCGGTCCCGGCAACAGCCCGCAGACGAGGCCGATGGCCACGGCGCGCGCCGTCGAGCGGCGGTTCATATGCCACAGGTCGGGGTTGGCGAGCGCGGGAAGCTGCGCGCGCAGCCAGCGATTGCCGGTGATGCGCGCGGTCACCGGTGCGAAACGCGCGGTGATGCGGCGGAAAAAAAAAGGCGCGGCATGTGGGTTCTTCGGAAATGTTACTATGCGCCGCTTTTTATTTTGAGGACAGTGATGACCGGTCGGTTCGCCCCGTTCAAACGGGTGCTCGTCGTGTTGTTTGCGCTCGCCGTCGCCAGCGCCGCACACGCCGCCGATCCGGCGAAGGTCTATCGCATCGCGTTTCCCACCGGCGAAACCGGTTTCGACCCGTGCAAGGTGTCCGACCTCTACTCGAACGAGGTCAACGAGGCGATTTTCGATCGCCTGCTGACCTACGACTACCTGGCGCGACCTGCCAAGCTCGTGCCGATGGCCGCCGAAGCGATGCCCGAGGTCACCGATAACGGCCGCACGTACACGTTTCACCTGCGCAAGGGCATCTACTTCGCAGCCGATCCGGCGTTCAACGGCCAGCGCCGCGAGCTCGTCGCGCAGGACTACGTCTATTCGTTCGAGCGCTTCGTCGACCCGAAGAACCGCTCGCCGTGGGCGTACATGCTCGAGGGGCGCATCGAGGGGCTCGATCCGCTGATCGAGGCGGCGAAGAAGAGCGGTACGTTCGACTACGACGCCAAGGTGTCCGGCCTGGTTGCGCTCGACCGCTACACGTTGCGCGTGCGCTTGGCCAAGCCCGACTACCTGTTCCCCTACACGGCCGCGCACGTACCGATGGGGGCGGTGGCGCGCGAAGTGATCGAGAAGTACGCCAGCGACACGATGGCGCACCCGGTGGGCACGGGCCCCTACATCCTCAAGCATTGGGAGCGCGGCGCACGCATCGTGCTCGAGGCCAATCCCGACTACCGCGGCTTCACGTGGGACTTCAAGGCCACGGATGCACCGGGCGACGCTGCGCTGGTGAAACAGATGCAGGGCAAGAAGATGCCGCAGGTCGGGCGCGTCGAGATCACCATCATCGACGAGGACCAGTCGCGCTGGCTCTCGTTTCGCCAGAAGCAGCTCGACGTACTCAACATTCCGTCGCCGTTCATCCGCCAGGCGCTCACCGCGGACAACAAGCTGAAGAAAGACCTCGCCGACGAGGGTATCAGCCTCGAGCGCAGCAACGACCTGGACGTGACGTACACGACGTTCAACTTCCGCGACCCGATCGTCGGCGGCTACACGCCCGACAAGATCGCGCTGCGGCGCGCGATCATCATGGGCTATCGCGAGGAAGAGGAGCTGCGCATCGTGCGCAAGGGCCAGATGGTCGCCGACGAGATGCCGCTGCCGCCGGGCGTGCTGGGATTCGATCCCAACTACCGCGCCGTCGATCACTACGACCCGGCGACGGCCAACAAGCTGCTCGATTATTACGGCTACAAGCGCGGCGCCGATGGCTACCGCACGATGCCCGACGGTTCGCCGCTGGTGCTGAGCTATGCGACCGGCGCCACCGCGATCGAGCGCGAGTTCAGCGAACTGTGGAAGCGGTCGATGGACGACCTGGGCCTGCACATCGATTTTCTCATCAGCAAGTTCGCCGACCACCTGAAGGCCGCGAAGGCCTGTCACCTGATGATGTGGGGCGCTGCGTGGATCGCCGACTATCCGGATGGAGAGGACTTCACGCAGTTGCTCTACGGCCCCAACACCGGACAGAGCAACAACGGCTGCTACCAGTCGAAGGCGTTCGACGCGCTGTACGACGCGGCGTCGAAGCTGCCGCTGGAGTCTGTCGAGCGCATGAAGCTGTTTCTCGACATGTCGCGCCAGATGCAGGTCGACGGCGCCTGGCAGGTCAGCGGATCGCGCGCCCGCAACGAGCTGATCCGGCCGTGGGTGCTAGGCTTCAAGAAGCACCCGATCCTGCAGGCCGAGTGGACGTACATCGACATCGCGCCGCACTCGTAGCGCGCCCCACTTGCAGATGCAGCGTCTCTCGACGATGAAATGCCGGCTCGCCGCCGCGTG
>DATCFA010000063.1:0-3768 GCA_036509805.1 Casimicrobiaceae bacterium | reverse complement strand
TAGTCCTGCATGTCCGCAGCGCCGCTCATGCGTCACCCCCGAACACGGCGACGTCGGCGAACACGCACGCGGGCGACGCATGGCCGACGCGGATCACCTGCGAGGGCTCGCCCTTGCCGCAATGCGGCGTGCCCAGCACCTCGAGCGTCGATGCATCACCCACATGCGTCAGGCTGCGCCAGAAGTTCGCGGAAATGCCGCGGTAGTTGGGGCGCTTGACCACTTCGGCGAGCTTGCCGTCGCGGATCATTCGTCCGCGCTCGCAGCCGAACTGGAACTTGTTACGCGAGTCGTCGATCGACCACGAGCAGTTGGTCTGCATGAACACGCCGTTTTCGATCGACGCCACCATGTCGTCGAAGCTCGATTTCCCCGGCTCGAGGTTGAGGTTGGCCATGCGGTCGATGGGCGGGCGATTCCAGCTGCACGCGCGCGCGTTGGCCACGCCCGGCAGTCCCGCGCGCTGCTGCGAGATCGCGCCGCCCAGCGGACGCTCGAGGATGCCGGCGCGGATCAGGTGCATCTTCTCGGCGCGCGTGCCGTCGTCATCGAACGCGTAGCTCGCGAGCTCCTCGCCGCGCGTGGGGTCGAACGTGATGTCGAGCAGTTCGGAACCGTAGCGATAGCTGCCGAACATGTCGGCGGTGACGAAGCTCGTGCCGGCGAAGTTGCGCTCGTCGCCGAGGATGCGGTCGAGCTCGAGCGGATGGCCGATCGACTCGTGGATCTGCAGCACCATCTGGTCGGGTGCCAGCAGTACGTCCATCGTGCCCGACGGGCAATCGGGCGCGCTCAGCAGTTCCAGTGCTTCGTCGGCGATTTTGCGCGCGCTGCCGGCGAATCCGAAGCGTGCGAGGATTTCCTCGCCACCCTGCTGGCAGATTCCGCGATAGCCGTTCAGCGTGCGTACGACGGTGTCGCCGTCGGCATGCGCGGTGACGCTCGCCGACGGCAGCAGGAAGCGGTAGCGCTGCACGACATCGCCGCCGCCGCTGGTGACGAGCCGCTGCGTCGAGCGCACGACGTCGACGTTCAACTCCCAGTCGACGATGCGCGGGTCGTCGCCCACCGAGCGCGATTCGGCGAGCAGCAGGTCGAACCATTCGCGGCGCGTCAGCGTCGCCGGGCCGGTCGCCGGCGACGCGTAACTGCCGCGCGGTGCCGGACGCGGCAGCGCGCGCGAATCGGCGATCGCATGCCTGGCGGTGACCGTCGCCCATTCTCGCGCGCGCACGAGTGCGCGGCGCAGGCCGTCGGCGGACGTGTCGCTGGTGGCCGCGTAGCCGTAGCCGCCGTTGGCGTAGACAGTGGCCATCGCGCCGCTGTCGAGCGATGTCGCGAAAGGCAACGCGACGTTCTTGCGGACTACATAGCTGTCGGTGGCCTCGTCGACGAAGCGCAGCGACCAGAAGTCGGCGTCGATGTCGATGGCGGGCAATGCGGAATCGAGGGGCATGGCGAAGCGTCTCGCGTGTGGGCAACCCCGATTATCGCCGAAACCGCATCATCTCCGCGCGAGCTGAGCCAGCGCGTCGCCGGCGACGCGTGCCAGCCGCCATTGCGGCATCAGCGTTGCGCCGAGTCCCTCGTAGAAGCGGATCGCCGGCGCGTTCCAGTCGAGCACCGCCCATTCGAAGCGGCCGCAGCCGCGTGAGCACGCGAGCGCGGCCGCGGCGGTGAGCAGCGCGCGCCCCAAGCCCCGGCCGCGCATGTCCGGCACGACGAAAAGGTCCTCGAGCCACAGACCGCGCCGGGCGAGGAATGTCGAATAGGTCGGGAAGAACAACGCGAAACCCGCCGCCGCGCCATCCACCCGCGCGACCAGCACTTCCGCGGCCGGCCGCGCGCCGAACAGCGCGTCCGCGAGTGCGTCGCGCGTGCCGGTGCAGACATCGGCCAAATGCTCGTAGTCGGCGAGACCGGCGATCATCGCGTGGATGGCGGGAACGTCGGCAGGTGTCGCGGGCGTGATCGTATGCACGGCATCAGGCGCTCGCCCGCGACCGGCGCGGTCGCAGGCCCGCGCACGGCGGTTGGAAACGTCATTGTCGCCGAATCGCAGCGTACTACGCGGCACGCGCACGCTTCGTCTGCGGCAGCGTGTGCTGCGCGTTCCAATAGCGCTGCACCGCGCTCCAGCGGCGACAAGGGTGCCCGCAACGGGCTGGCTTTTTCCCCGCGCCGCCGGAGCCGTGCAGTGTTGCTGCGTTGCAACAACGCATTTGACCCGGCATTTAATCCTGCGCGCGGCTGATAACGCCAATCGCCGCCTTCGCCGGCGACGGCCGTTTTCATATGAAACAATGGGTTGCACGTTTATTCCGATGTTTCCGCCGATTTCATTTCGGATGCCGAACACCGCGTCGCGGCAATCGCAGGACGAAGGCTCGCTCGTCGAAGCCGGCACTTTTGCGGAATTACGACAGACACCCCGACATTTTTGCAACAAGCACCTGAATCGCTTGGTCCGCAAATAGTCGTTGCGGTAACGTTACGCCACGTGCTGCCAGCGGACATTCTCGTTCCGCGAGATGCACATTTACTGGGGGTCTCTCATGAAGTTTCAACGCAAAAAGGTTGCGACGGCGCTCGCGTACGTGCTGGGCGTCGGCAGTGTCACGTTGCTAACCGCGACGTTCGCACAAGCGCAGCAGGCCGATATCAAGGTCGATGTCACCGGCTCGAACATCAAGCGTGTCGAAGGCGAAGGCGCACTCCCCGTCACGGTGCTCACGCGCGCGGATATCCAGCGCTCGGGTGCGACGAACGCGATGGAGCTCATGAATTTCATCACGGCCAATACGACCGCGGGCAACGTCTCGCTGGCCAGCGTCATTGGCGCTACCACGTTCTCGAATCAGACCGCTTCGCTGCGTGGCCTTGGCGGCCAGCGCACGCTCATCCTGATCGACGGCAAGCGCGTCAGCCCCACCGGCGGCGCCATCTCGGCTGCGGAAGGCGTCAACCTGTCCACCATCCCCTTCAACGCCATCGAACGCGTCGAAGTGCTGAAGGACGGAGCATCCGCCATCTACGGCTCGGACGCCGTTGCGGGCGTTATCAACTTCATCATGCGCAGCGACTATCGCGGTGCGGAAGGCACGGTCCAGTACGGCGTGCCGACCCGCAGCGGTGGCGGCGACCAGTGGAGTGCCAACGGTACCGTCGGCTTCGGCGACTTGTCCAAGGATCGCTACAACGCGTTCTTGTCGCTGTCGTACACGAAACAGGATTCGCTCGACGGCAACCAGCGCGACTTCGCCAAGACGTCATATCTGCCGAACATCGGCGTGTACGGCATCTCGAGCAACACGTTTCCCGGCAACATCACCACCGGCGGCATCGGCGTTCCCGGTCCTTGCACGACGCCCAACTTCAGGGACCCACCGATTCTCGGCCCCGGCTGTTACTTCGACCCCTCGTCGCAGAACGGCGTCCAGATCATCCCGAACGACAAGCTGTGGAATTTCTTCGGTTCCGGCAAATTCCAGATCAACCGCGATTGGCAGGCCTACGCCACGGCGTTGTATTCCCGTGACGAAACGAACTTCCAGATCCAGCCGACGCCTATCTCGAGCCTGTTTTCCGCGGGCACCTTCGCGCCCAACGGCCAGATCCTGCTGCAGCCCAGCAGCCAATACTATCCGCACGACCTGGCCGCTGCGGCCGGTGTGGATGGCCAACCGCTCAATGTTCGTTATCGCTGCGTCGAGTGCGGCATGCGCAACACGACCGACACCAACGAAAACGGCCAGGTCACCTTCGGCG
>DATCFA010000062.1:0-6911 GCA_036509805.1 Casimicrobiaceae bacterium | reverse complement strand
TGTTTACCTCGGTCCCCGATCTGAAGCGAAAACTCATGCGCTACATCCGCCACTACAACAAACACCCCAAGCCGGTGAAGTGGAAGTACTTCGATCCGACACGTCGAATTACTCCCGAATCAATTGTTACGGTCCACTAGTGCGATACGACGATGCGCGTGCCGGCGATCCGGTCGTGCAGGAAAAGCCGCTGGCGGTCGGCGAACGCCCACAGGAAATTGAAGGCCAGCGGGACGACCGCATAGCCGGTGTGCCCGACGGCCGTCAGCGGCTGCCACGCCGCCAGCGCGAGCGCAGGCCCGATCCACAGCGCGAAGTAGCGCAGCAGCGCCTCTTTGATGTCAAGAGGCGCGCCAGCGGCGGTGACGACACGCAGTGACCACGTTTTCTGCGCCAGCGTGCGCCGCCCCTGCGTCCAGAACCACGTGAAATACAGCGCGAATACGGCGAACTGTGCGCAAAACAGGAACGTGCGCACCGGCGCGGACGGGAGCGACAACGCCGACGCGCCGGCCGCATGGCCAGGGCTCGCCAAAGGCAGCAGCGCGAATTGCGTGATGAATGCGAGTGCTGTCAGCAGCAGCCATTCGTAGATCGCAGCACCCAGACGGCGCCCGAGACCGGCTGCGGACATCGGCGGCGAGGCGGCGCCGGGGATCATGCCGGCAACCTCTTCCGGGGGCACCGGTTGCCGCGCGCCGCGCGGCGTCACGCCGGTCACGCTAGCGGGCGGCGGGCGCCGGATGCGGCGCGGCGGACGGCGCACCCGACATCGTGGCGCCGGAGGGGCCAGGTGCCGCGCGCGGCGCGCCGGGCAGCCCGGTCGTACCCGGCACCGGGGGCAGGAAGGGTCCGGTATGCGGAACGGCGAGGGGCCGCGGGCCGGCGGGCGCCCCCGCCGATCGCGCGCGCATCGCGGCGCGTTCTGCCGGCGGCAACTTGTTGTATTCGTCCCATTTGCGCCGCACTTCGGCGCGCTGGTCGGCGGGCAGCTTGCGCAGCGCTTGGTAGCGTTCGCGCGCCGTGTGCCGCTCGTCGGGCGTCAGGCGCGACCACGCTTGCATCTGGTCGCGCATCCGCGCCTGCCGCTCGGGCGTCATCCTCGGGTAGCGCTCGGCGAGGCCACGCCATTTATGCTTGCGCTGGGCGTCGAGCTTGTCCCATTCGGGCGGCGCGAGCGGCGCCAGCGTCGCACGTTCCTGCGCTGAGAGCTCGCTCCACTTCGGTGACGACAGCGGGAGCTGCGCAAGCGCCGGCCGCGCTGCCGCCAACGCCAGCGCAACGCACAGCGCGAGGATCAGTCTTTGGCAGACGTCTTGAGCCAAGCGTCGAATCCCCGGTCGAGGTAGGCGTCGATCGGCAGGTCCGACGACAGGATCTGCGCGTCGAGCTCTTCGTAGGTCTGCAACTGGCGATACGATTGCCACTGCTGCCAGCCGAAGCCGGCTGCGACGACGATCACAATGCCGATCCAAAGCCGCCATTGCATCCACAGCGGCCGTCCGCTGCCGGCGCCACCGAGCGTCCCCGCGCCGCCAGCCAGCGCATGCGCGTAGCCCGGCTCGGCGACGGCAAGCGCTTGCCCGTCGAGCGCGCGGGCACGCGCCTGCTGCAAACGGTAGGCGACGCCCTCGGGAATCTCCGCGGCGGCCCGGTCGAGCAGTGTGGTGATCTTGTGTGCGAATCGTTCGTCGCTGCCACTCATGGTCGTATTCCTTTGGCAGAGAGCATTGCGGACAACGCGTGGACCGCGCGCGAACTGTGCGTCTTGACACTGCCTTCGGAGCAGCCCATCGCGGCCGCCGTCTCCGCCACGTCGAGTTCTTCCCAGTAACGCAGCAGAAAGGCTTCGCGTTGACGCGCCGGCAGCCGCGCGATGGCCTCCTCGATGATCGCCATCGTCTGCGCCTGCTGGGCGCGGTCGGCGGGATCGGACGCCTCGCTCGAGTCCGACTTGGCCGGGATCGCCTCCAGCGGATCGAAGTCGTCGTCGGCCGTGTCGCCGCGGCCGAGCGCCGAAAGCACCGTCGTCCACGTCGAACGCACCTTCTGGCGGCGGAAATGGTCGTGGATCGTGTTCTGCAGGATGCGCTGGAACAGCAGCGGCAGCTCGCCCGCCGGCTTGTCGGCATAGCGCTCGGTCAGCTTGAGCATGGCGTCCTGCACGACGTCGACGGCCGTGTGCTCGTCGCGCACGGCGTACATCGCCTGCTTGAACGCACGCCGTTCGACGGCGGCGAGAAACGCCGAAATTTCCTGTCGGGAGGCCAGTTGACGCGCTTTCTCAGTGATATCCGGGATGATTATAGGGTGCGGCGCCTTGGCGCCCGGCAGTCGCGGCCGCCGGCCACGTGCATTGTTCAGCGCAGCAAATTGCTTGACCGCGCATTCGCCGATCCGCTAATGTACGGTTGATCCGGCAGGAAATGGCCGGATGCTGTGCTGCAAAAACGCAACGTTTCGCAACGCCTCCGGCGGCGCCACAAGCGCCAAGGAGCTTCCAAGCGCGCGAGACGGCGGTTTTCCGCACCGAACGGCTTTCCCATTCGAAGCCCGTAGGCGGCAAGCGCCCATCCGGCGTGTCGATCGATTTTGCAGGCGTCGCACCAGCACGCGTTGCGCTGGCGTTGCGACGACCATTCTCCAAGCGAGGCGACACATGCAATTGACGGGCGCGGAAATCACGATCCGCTGTCTGCAGGACGAAGGCGTCGAGTATGTCTTCGGCTATCCGGGCGGCGCGGTTCTCAACATCTACGACGAGCTTTTCAAGCAGGACAAGGTCAAGCACGTGCTGGTGCGCCACGAGCAGGGCGCCGTGCACGCGGCCGACGGCTATTCGCGCTCGTCGCAAAAAATCGGCGTCGCGCTGGTGACGTCGGGGCCGGGCGTCACCAATGCGGTCACCGGCATCGCCACCGCCTACATGGATTCGATCCCGATGGTCGTGCTGACCGGCCAGGTGCCGACGCACGCAATCGGCCAGGACGCATTCCAGGAATGCGACACCGTCGGCATCACGCGCCCCTGCGTCAAGCACAACTTCCTCGTCAAGAACGTGGCCGATCTGGCGGTGACGATCAAGAAGGCGTTCTATCTCGCGCGTACCGGGCGACCGGGCCCGGTGCTGGTCGACATTCCGAAGGACGTGACGCAAGCGAGCATCGAATACAGCTATCCGAAGACGATTTCGATGCGCTCGTACAACCCGGTCACCAAGGGGCACGCCGGGCAGATCCGCAAGGCGGTGCAGCTGTTGCTCGACGCCAAGCGGCCGATGGTCTATGCCGGCGGCGGCGTCGTACTCAACGACGCGTCGCCGCAGTTGACACGCCTCGTGCGCCTGCTGGGTTTCCCGGTCACCAACACGCTGATGGGGCTGGGTGGCTTTCCCGCCAACGATCCGCAGTTCACCGGCATGCTCGGCATGCACGGTACCTACGAATCGAACATGGCAATGCAGAACTGCGACGTGCTGCTGGCCGTGGGCGCGCGCTTCGACGACCGTGTCATCGGCGATCCCGTGCATTTCCAGCGCGCCGACCGGCGCATCATCCACATCGACATCGACCCGTCGTCGATCAGCAAGCGCGTCAAAGTCGATGTGCCGATTGTCGGCTACGTCAGCGAAGTGCTCGACGAAATGATCAAGCTGGTCGAAGGCTCGCCGCAGCGCCCGGACGCCGCGGCGTTGAAGGCATGGTGGGCTGACATCAAGGACTGGCAGCGCAAAGATTGCCTGCGCTACGACCGCAAGAGCAAGCTGATCAAGCCGCAATACGTGATCGAGAAACTCTACGAGGCTACCGGCGGCGATGCGTTCATCACTTCCGATGTCGGCCAGCACCAGATGTGGGCCGCGCAATACTACAAGTTCGACAAGCCACGGCGCTGGATCAACTCGGGGGGGCTCGGCACGATGGGCTTCGGACTGCCGGCGGCGATGGGCGTGCAGATGGCGCACCCCGGTGCTACCGTTGCCTGCGTCACCGGCGAGGCGTCGATCCAGATGTGCATCCAGGAGCTGTCGACGTGCAAGCAATACCACCTGCCGATCAAGATCGTGAACCTCAACAACCGCTACATGGGCATGGTGCGGCAGTGGCAGCAGTTCTTCTACGGCAACCGCTACGCGGAGTCGTACATGGACGCGCTGCCCGATTTCGTCAAGCTCGCCGAGGCGTATGGCCACGTCGGCATGAAGATCGAGAAGCCCGGTGATGTCGAGGGCGCGCTCAAGGAAGCGCTCGCGCAGAAGGAGCGTCTCGTGTTCATCGACTTCATCACCGACCAGACCGAGAACGTATTCCCGATGGTGCCCGGCGGCAAGGGCCTCACCGAAATGATCATGGCGGAGGAGCTATGAGCAGCGGGCTACCGAGGACTTCGAGATGAGACACATCCTGTCCATCCTTGCCGAAAACGAGGCGGGCGCGCTGTCGCGGATCTCGGGGCTGTTCTCGGCGCGCGGCTACAACATCGATTCGCTGACGGTGGCGCCGACCGAGGATCCGACGCTGTCGCGCTTCACGATCGTCACCAACGGTTCGGAAGATGTCGTCGAGCAGATCACCAAGCATCTCAACAAGCTGGTCGAAGTGGTGAAGGTCGTCGACCTCACCGAGGGCAACCACATCGAGCGCGAGCTGATGCTGGTCAAGGTGCGCGCGGCCGGCAAAGACCGCGACGAGATGAAGCGGCTCGCCGACATCTTTCGCGGCCGGATCCTCGATGTCACCGACAAGAGCTACACGATCGAGCTCACCGGCACCGGCTCGAAGCTCGACGCATTCCTGATGGCGATCGAGCCGGGCGTGATCCTGGAGACGGTGCGCACCGGCGCGTCGGGAATCGGTCGCGGCGAGCGGATATTGCGGATTTGACGGTTTTCGGCAATCACGTAACAACACGAACAGGAAAACGACATGAAGGTTTACTACGAAAAAGACGCCGACCTTTCGCTGCTGAAAGGCAAGAAGATCACGATCGTCGGCTATGGTTCGCAGGGACATGCGCACGCGCAGAACCTCGACGACTCGGGAATGAAGGTCACCGTCGGGCTGCGCAAGGGCGGCGCTTCGTGGAACAAGGCGAAGAAGGCGGGCCTCAAGGTCGCCGCGGTCGCCGACGCGGTCAAGGGCGCGGACATCGTGATGATGCTGATGCCCGACGAGCACATCGCGGCGACGTACAAGAGCGATGTCGAGCCGCACATCAAGAACGGCGCTGCGCTGGCGTTCGCGCACGGCTTCAACATCCACTACGGACAGGTCGTGCCGCGCGCCGACCTCGACGTCGTGATGATCGCGCCGAAGGCGCCCGGGCACACGGTGCGCTCGACGTACGTCGCCGGCGGCGGCGTGCCGATGCTGATCGCCGTCCACCAGGACGCGTCGAAGAAGGCGCGTGACCTGGCGCTTGCCTACGCGGCGGCCATCGGCGGCGCGCGCGCCGGTGTCATCGAGACCAACTTCCGCGAGGAGACCGAGACCGACCTCTTCGGCGAGCAGACGGTGCTGTGCGGCGGCCTGGTGGAGCTGATCAAGGCCGGCTACGAGACGCTGGTCGAAGCGGGCTACGCGCCCGAAATGGCGTACTTCGAATGCCTGCACGAGGTGAAGCTGATCGTCGACCTGATCTACGAAGGCGGCATCGCCAACATGAACTACTCGATCAGCAACAACGCCGAGTACGGCGAATACGTGACCGGCCCGAAGATCGTCACCGCGGAAACGAAGAAAGCGATGAAGGACGTGCTCGATCGCATCCAGTCGGGCGAGTACGCGCGCGACTTCATTCTCGAGAACCGCGCGGGCGCGCCGATGCTGCTGTCGCGCAGGCGCCTGACCGCCGAGCATTCGATCGAAGTCGTCGGCGAGAAGCTGCGCTCGATGATGCCGTGGATCTCGAAGAACCGGCTGGTCGACCAGACGCGCAACTGAAAGCACCCGACAGGGGGCGTTCGCTGGCAGGCCGGACGGCGGCGGTGCGCCAGGGGAGCGGACTATACTTTCGTGGATGGTCGACTCCCGTCAAAGGCGTTCCTGCGCGCGGCGGCAGCAGGGCTGGATCGGACTGATCGGCCTGTTGCTCGCGCTGCTGATCGTCGCCTGGCTCAGCCGTACGTTGCTGCGCCAGCTTTTGGCCGACACGGCGACGACGACGATGACTTCGCGCAACGCGCCTGCCGGCAACCGCGTCCCGAGCGACGCCGCGCCCGCCGACGTCGACGTGACGACGGCAACCCCGGTGCCGCGCAACGAGCTGGAACGCGCGCGCAGCCTCGAGTCGACGGTGCGCGACCAGGCGGCCGACCTGTCGAAGCGGATTGACGAGCAGGCCAAATAACGGCCGTTATACTGGCGTCATCGCGAGACACCTCGCATTCGTGCTGCCGCTGCCTTGCCTTCGAATCCCTACCCGCATCCGCTGATCGCGCGCGAAGGCTGGCCGTTCATCGCGCTCGCCGTCCTTGCGGCCGCCGTCCTCTGGTGGCTGTGGTGGCCGCTCGGCGTGCTCGGTGCGCTGATCGCATTGTTCGTGCTGCAATTCTTCCGCGACCCGCCGCGCGCGATTCCGTCGGCTGCGAATGCCGTGCTGTCGCCCGCCGACGGCCGCATCGTCGTCGTGGAAAAGACGCGCGATCCCTACCTCGACCGCGATGCGCTCAAGATCAGCGTGTTCATGAGCGTGTTCAACGTGCATTCGAACCGCAGCCCGGTCGACGCCGACGTGCGTAACGTCTGGTACCACCGCGGCGGCTTCGTCAACGCGTCGCTCGACAAGGCATCGCTGGAAAACGAGCGCAACGCGCTGCACCTGCGCACCGCGTCCAACGTCGACGTCACCTGCGTACAGGTCGCGGGTCTCGTGGCCCGACGTATCCTGTGCTACGTGAAGACGGGCGACCG
>DATCFA010000061.1:0-3117 GCA_036509805.1 Casimicrobiaceae bacterium | reverse complement strand
AGCGGTTTATCCGCGCAATCGAGCTCGGGCTCCGGGATGGGCACTTCGCCTTCGTCGCCACCGTCGTCGTCGTCACCGTCGCCGTCGACGAGCAGCGCGCAGGCGACGCCGTTCACGCCGGCGTCGTCGGGCAACAACGCTTTCAGCGCGGGCGGTGCGACGATTTCCGCCGACGCCGCAAGCAATTCGCTGGTGATCATGGCCCCCGAGCCCATCTACAACAACCTGCGCACGATCATCGACAAGCTCGACGTGCGCCGCGCGCAGGTGTTCATCGAGGCGCTGATCGCCGAAGTGTCCGCCGACAAGGCGGCCGAGTTCGGCATCCAGTGGCAGGCGCTGTCGGGCGCCAACGCGTCGTCGACGCGCGTGATCGGTGGCACCAACTTCACCAACCGCGGCTCGGGCGCGAACATCCTCGACATCTCCGCGAACCTCGGCAGTGCCGGTCAGGGGCTCAACCTCGGCGTCATCCGCGGCACGCTGACGATCCCGGGACTCGGCACGATCTCCAACTTGGGCCTGCTGGCGCGCGCGCTGGAAACGCAGGTCAACGCGAACATCCTGTCGACGCCGACGATCCTCACGCTGGACAACGAGGAAGCCAGCATCGTCGTCGGCGAGAACGTGCCGTTCATCACCGGCCAGTATGCGAACACGGGCAGCACATCGACGGTAACGCCGTTCCAGACGATCGAGCGCCGCGATGTGGGGCTGCTGCTGCGCGTGAAACCGCAGATCGCCGAGGGCGGCACCGTACGCATCAACCTCTACCAGGAAGTGTCGCGCATCGAGTCGCAAACGGCGTCGGGGCCGATCCTGCAGAAGCGCTCGCTCGATTCGACCGTGGTCGTCCAGGACGGCGGCATCGCGGTGCTGGGCGGCCTGATGCAGGACGAGCTCGAAGACAATTCCAACGCGGTACCGCTTGCAGGCAACATCCCCGTGCTCGGGCAGTTGTTCCGCTACGACTCGCGCAGTCGCGTGAAGACCAACCTGATGATCTTCCTGCGGCCGGTCATCCTGCGCGACCCGGCCGACGGCCGCAATCTCGCGACCGAGCGCTACGACTACATCCGTGGCCAGCAGGAAATGCAGGGCATGCCGCCGCGCTTTTTCTGGACCGAGCCGACGCAGCAGCCGATGCTTCCGCTGCCGATGGGAACGATGCCCGACACGCCGGCTGGCGCATCGGCTCCGCCGCAGTCGCCGGAAGCCGTCGGCAAGTAGCGCCTCGTGCAGCAACGGCTGAGCTCCGCCGATTCGCAGCGCGCGCAGGTGTACGCGCAGCGCATTCCCTACGCGTTCGCGCGCACGCACGGCGTGCTGCCCGCCGGCGACGACGGCGACGCAGTCAGCGTGCTGATGCGCGCCGACGCCACCGGCGAAGGACTTGCCGAGTTGCGCCGCGTGCTGCAGCGGCCGCTGACGACGCGCGTGGTCGGCGCCGACGAGTTCGCGGCAGCACTCGCGCGCGCCTACAACAGCGGTGCGGCGGCGTCGGCGATCAGCGAGGACCTGTCGCGTGGCGGCGACCTCTCGCGCCTGTTGCAGGACCTTCCGGCCACCGACGACCTGCTCGACGGCAGCGACGCGCAGGCGCCGGTGATCCGCGTCGTCAACGCGCTGCTGCTCGAGGCGCTGCGCGAGCGCGCCTCCGACCTGCACTTCGAGCCGTACGAAGCGCGCGCCGTCGTGCGCTTCCGCATCGATGGCGTGTTGCGCGACGTGTTCGAGCCGCCGCGCGCGTTGCATGCGGCGCTGGTGTCCAGGCTCAAGATCATGGCAAGCCTCGACATCGCGGAAAAGCGCCTTCCGCAGGATGGCCGCATCAGCCTGAAGCTCGGCGACAGAAGCGTCGACGTGCGCGTGTCGACCCTGCCGACGGGGTCGGGCGAGCGTGTCGTGCTGCGGCTGCTCGACAAGGAGTCGGCGCAGCTCGACCTCGCGACGCTGGGCCTCGCCGACGACACGCGCGACGCGGTCGACGCGTTGATCCGCGAGCCGCATGGCATCCTGCTCGTCACCGGGCCTACCGGATCGGGCAAGACCACAACGCTCTACGCGGCGCTGTCGCGGCTGCCGCGCGGGTCGGTCAACATGATGACCGTCGAAGACCCGATCGAATACGCGCTCGATGGCGTCGCGCAAACGCAAGTCAACGTGCGTGTCGAGCTGACGTTTGCACGCGCGTTGCGCGCGATCCTGCGCCAGGACCCGGATGTCGTGATGATCGGCGAGATCCGCGACCTCGAGACCGCGCAGATCGCCGTGCAGGCCTCGCTGACCGGGCACCTTGTGCTGGCGACATTGCACACCAACGACGCCGCTAGCGCGGTGACGCGCATCGCGGACATGGGCGTCGAGCCCTACCTGCTGTCGTCGAGCCTGCTCGGCGTGCTCGCGCAGCGGCTGGTGCGCACGCTGTGTCCCGCGTGCCGCGACGCGCAGCCGGTGACGGTGGCCGAGGCGAAACTGCTCGCCGACTCGGGACTGCCCGCACTGGCGTCGCTTTATCACCCGCACGGTTGCAGCGAATGCAACGACAGTGGCTATCGAGGGCGCACCGGCGTCTACGAGCTGCTGCGGGTCGACGAGCGAATCCGCCACCAGATCCACGACGGCGGCGGCGAGCTCGCGCTGCGCGACGCCGCGCGCCACGCCGGCATGCGCACGCTGCGCCGCGACGGCGCGCGCTGGCTCGCCGACGGCTCGACGTCGCTCGAAGAGCTGACGCGCGTCACGCGCGAAGGCGGATGAGCGCGTTCCGCTACGAGGCGGTCGATACCAGCGGACGGCCGGCGCACGGGATCGTCGACGCCGACAGCGCGCGCGCCGCACGCGACGCCGTGCGCGCGCAGGGGCTGACGCCAACCGCGCTGGCCCTGGCGCCGGCCACCGGCGCGCACGGTCTGTGGATCGACGCGCAGCAGTTGTCGATGGCGACCCGCCAACTCGCGACGCTCGCGCAGTCGGGGATGACGCTCGACGCAGCACTTGCCGCGGCCGCCGAGCAGGCGGAGGCGCCGCGCGTCGCCAAGCTGCTCGATGCGGTGCGTGCCGATGTGTCGGCGGGCGAGCCGATCCACGCGGCGCTGGCGCGCCATCCGCGCGCGT
>DATCFA010000060.1:0-7645 GCA_036509805.1 Casimicrobiaceae bacterium | reverse complement strand
GGCGAGCGCCTCGGCGAAGAGGCGTGCCCCGCCGATGACGAACACGGGTGCCGGAAGCGCCGCGCCAGCGATCGCCTGCGCCAGCGAATTCGCCACCTGCGCGCCCTGCGCCATGTATCCCGATTGCCCGCTGACGACGATGTTCTGCCGGTTGGGCAACGCGCGCCCCAACGATTGCCAGGTCCGCCGGCCCATGATGACCGCGTGCCCGGTCGTCAGCCGCCGAAAGTGCGCAAGATCGGCCGGCAGGTGCCAAGGCATGCGCAGTCCATCGCCGATCACGCCGTTCGCGGCGACGGCGGCGATGATCGCGAGGGCGGCGCCGCCCGGCAGTGCGGGCGTGCCTGACGCGGAAGTGTCGTGCGAAAACGCCATGCCGCGCCGTAGGGCAATGTCATAATAGGTCGGCGATTATAGACGTCGGCGGTCCTTCGTGTACTACCCGCGATCCTTTCTCAAGTTCATCCTGCTGGGTTTTCTGCTCGTGAGCTTGCCGCTCCTGTACGCGCTCGCCGAGCTCGTGTTGACGCTCGACCGGCTCGCGACGCAGGCGGGTGCCGAGGTGCAGCAGACGGCGCAGGCGGCGCGCACGTCGGGCTTCCTGTTCGAGCAGACGACGACGCTCGAGCGCATCGTGCGACAGAACATCATCCTCGACGATCCCGCGCTGGTCGACGACTACGCCCGCGTGCGCCAGGACTTCCGCGCGTCGGTGGCGCAGCTCGCAGCACTGCCGCTCGAGCCGGCGTCGCGCGAGGCGCTGCAGCGCCTCGCAGACAGCGAGTCGACGCTCTACAAGGTGTTCACCGCGCCGTCGCGCACCGATGCGGCCAACGCGACGCTCGCCGACGGCTACGCCAAGCTCGTCGATTCCGCGCAGGCGACGCTCGCGGCCACCAACCAGCTTACCCAGCGTGCCATCGAGCGATTGCAGGTGACCGCCAGCAAGGGCCGGGAGACCTGGCTGGCGCTGTCGTGGGCGGCGGGGGGCATCGCGCTGGCGTTGGCGATCCTGTTCGCCGTGCTGATCGCGCGGCCCATACGCCAACTCGACCAGGCCATCCGCCAGATGGGGTCGGCGGACTTCACGCATGCGATCGAGGTCAACGGCCCGCAGGACCTGCGCTATCTCGGCCAGCGCCTCGAATGGCTGCGGATGCGGCTCAAGGAGCTCGAGGACCAGCAGAACCGCTTCCTGCGGCATGTGTCGCACGAGCTGAAAACGCCGCTCACCGCGGTGCGCGAAGGCGCGGAACTGCTGCGCGACGAAGTCGCCGGCAACCTCGCCCCCGGGCAGCAGGAAATCGTACGCATCGTGCGCGAGAACACGATTTCGCTGCAGAAGCTGATCGAGGACCTGCTCAAGTATCACCAGACGCGCGCGATGGAGCCGGCGACACTCGGTCCGGTGATGCTGACCGACGTCGTCAACCGCGTCGTGCGTGACAACAAGCTCGCGGCACTCGCGCGGATCATCACGTTCGACATCGACCTGGCGCCGCTGTTGATCACCGGCGACGCCGAGCGGCTGCGCACCGTGGTCGACAACATGATCTCCAACGCGATCAAGTTCTCGCCGCGCTCGTCGACCATCGACTTGAAGCTCGCCGCCGTCGGCAACGAGGCGGTGTTTGACGTCGCCGACCGCGGCCCCGGTGTCAGCGCCGACGAGCGCGACAAGGTCTTCAACTCGTTTTTCCAGGGCACCGCCAAGACCGAGGGGCGCGTCAAGGGTTCGGGGCTGGGTCTCGCGATCGCGCGCGAGTACACGCTGGCGCACGGCGGCAGCCTCGAGGTGCTGGATCGCTCCGACCGCGGATCGGGCGCCGTGTTTCGCCTGCGACTGCCGCTGGCGTTCGGCGCGGCACGCCCCGCAGCGCCGGTGAAAGTCCGGGCGGCGATCGAGGCGAAGCCTTGATACGCGTGCGCACCGCGATGCTGGTGACGCTGTGCGCGTTCGCGGCGGGCTGCGAAACATTGCCTCCGGCACAGGAGACGTTCTATTTCGACGAGAACGCGATGGCGCCGCTGCCGTCGGCACCGGTCGACTATCCGCCGATCGAACAGGTGCAGATGCCGCCACCCGTCGAGCCCACGCCGCTGCCGGCCGTGACCGCGACGGGCACGGCGGTGGCCACGCAGCCCGACGCCGATTCGTCGGCGTCGGCGCCCACGCCGGACGCGCAGGGCCGCGGGCCCGGCACGGCGAATCCACAGGGCACACCCGTCGTGCAGCAGCGCATCGTCGTGGCGGCGCTGCCACCGGCAAAACCGGCGGTACCCGAAATCCCTGCCGAGGACCTGGAGGCGCTGACGCTGATGAGCGACCTCGCGCGCTACAACGCGCTGGTGGCCGACGACGTCAAGCGCGAGCTCGCGACGCTGACGCAGGTTTTCCGCGGCGAGCGCACCGACGCCAACCGCGTGCGCCTCGCCGTGCTCTACACGATGACGCACTCGCCGCAGGACGACCTTCGCGCACAGCAGCTACTCGACAATGTCGCCAGGAGCGGCGGTCCGCAGTCAGCGGTCAAGCAACTCGCAGCGGTGCTGCAGGCGCAGGTTACCGAGCGCACCCGCGCGCTGCACGACGAGCAGGTGCGTGCCAACGACGCCGTGGCGAAGCTGGAGGCGTTGCGGCAGATGGAGCGCAGCCTGTTGCGCGACCGTGTGTCGAGCGGTGGTGGCGGCGCCGGTGGCGGCGCCGGTGGCGGGGGGAAATGACGTGGTGAACACGCGTGCGGGCGCGAGCGGCGATGTGCTGCTGGTCGACGACGATCCTGACTTGCTGAAGCTGATCAGCCTGCGCCTCACGTCGGCCGGTTATCGGGTGCGCACCGCCGACAGCGGCGAGACCGCACTCGCGTCGATCGCCGTTGCGCGTCCCGCGGCCGTGATCAGCGACCTGCGAATGCCCGGCATCGATGGCTTGCAGCTTTTCGAGGCCATCCACCGTCAGGACCCGGCGATGCCGGTGATCATCCTGACCGCGCATGGGACGATTCCCGATGCGGTCGCGGCCACGCAGCGCGGCGTATTCGGCTTCCTGACCAAGCCGTTCGACAGCCAGGAGCTGCTGCAGAAGGTGGCCGCAGCGGTATCGCTGTCCGGAGACGATCCATCGAAGGAGTACACGGGAGTCGGCGAGTGGCGCGAGGGCATCATCACGCGCAGCCCGCGGATGGAGGACCTGCTGCGCCAGGCGAGGCTGGTCGCCGATTCGGACGCAAGCGTGCTGATCTATGGCGAATCCGGCACCGGCAAGGAGCTTCTGGCGCGCGCGATCCACCGCGCGAGCCGGCGCAGCGACAAGCCGATGGTCGGCGTCAACTGCGGTGCGATCCCGGGCGAGCTGCTGGAGTCCGAACTGTTCGGCCACGCGCGCGGCGCATTTACGGGCGCCGTAGCCTCGCACAAGGGGTTATTCCAGGCGGCCGACGGCGGCACGCTGTTCCTCGACGAGATCGGCGACATGCCGATGCCGCTGCAGGTGAAATTGCTGCGCGTGCTGCAGGAGGGCGAAGTGCGCCCTGTGGGTGCGACGCAGTCGATTCCGGTCGACGTCCGCGTGATCTCGGCAACCCATCGCGACCTCGACGCGCAGAAAGCGGCGGGCCTGTTCCGCGAGGATCTCTACTACCGGCTCAACGTCGTTTCGCTGCGCCTGCCCAACCTCGGCGAGCGCCGCGAGGACATACCGCTGTTGTCCGCGCATTTCCTGCGCAAGCTCGCCGAACGCTATCGCAAGGCGGTGCCGTCGCTTGCGCCCGACGCCATGGCATTGCTGGTCGCCGCACCGTGGCCCGGCAACGTGCGCCAGCTGCTCAACCTGCTCGAGCAGGCGGTGGCGCTGACCACCACCAGCGTGATCCCTGCCACCACCGTGCAGAACGCGCTCAAGGAGGACGCATCGGCGCTGGTTCCATTCGAGGAAGCGCGCAAGAGCTTCGAGCGCGACTACCTCGTGCGCCTGCTGAAAATCACCGGCGGCAACGTGACGCAGGCGGCGCAACTGGCGAAGCGCAACCGCACGGAGTTCTACAAGCTGTTGCAGCGCCATCGGCTGGAACCGTCGATGTTCAAGGACGCCAAAGGCTGAGCTGGCGCCCGCGAGTACGCACGGCTGTCGTCCATGAACGACAACAAAATGCGCAACGATTCAACCGTTTGACGTAATCGCTTCCGCGCGTGTCGGGCGGCGGCTACAAATTGATGCCGCGTAGTCCTGCAAATCGTCGCGGGAACGGGCGCAGTTGCTGCCTCGAGCCCCGCATATCCCCGCGTTTCGCCATTTTCAGTGGTTGTGGCACGGTGCTTGCTCAGGGTTTACCAGCAGCCCTGAAACCTGATACGAGAGAAGCAAGACGTGCACGACATGAAAGCACCCGAATTCACCGGATATTGGTTCGATGACGAGTCAGCGCCGATGGCGCGCGTCCTCGACGAGGAATCGAAGCGCGCCGAACAGGATGCGCTCGACGAGCTCGCCGAACGCGTGACCGCCGCCCGCAGCGTGCTCTGAAGCGAACGGTACGCATCGCGCAAAGGACGTGGTGCGCGCCAAAGGTTCATCCCGCCGAGCCGCGGGACGTAGCAAACCGGCTCATCCTCCTACGGAATCCCCCTTGCCCGCTCTTCCCAGCGGGATTTTTTTGTCTGTGGCGGATGCGTGAATCAGGCGCGGGCACGTCGGCGCGGCGCGTTCAGACGGCGACCGGCGCCTTGATCGCGGCATCGGGCACGTAGTCGATGAAGGCGATGTCGTCGTATTCGTAGTCGAAGATCGACGGCGGTTTGCGCGCAAGCGACAGACGCGGCAGCGGACGCGGAAGGCGGGCGAGTTGCGTTTCGACCTGCGCCAGGTGATTGACATAGAGGTGACAGTCGCCGCCCACCCAGATGAAGTCGCCGACGTTGAGGTCGCACTGTTGCGCGACCAGATGCGTCAACAGCGCATAGGACGCGATATTGAAGGGCACGCCGAGGAAAATGTCGGCGCTGCGCTGATAGAGCTGGCACGACAGCCGGCCGTCGGCCACGTAAAACTGGAAAAATGCGTGGCACGGCGGTAGTTTCATCCGCGGAATGTCGGCGACGTTCCATGCCGAGACGATCAGCCGCCGCGAGTCGGGATTGCGCCGGAGCTCGGCGATCACATTGGAAATCTGGTCGATTGCGGCGCCTCCGGGCGCCGGCCACGAACGCCATTGCACGCCGTAGACGGGGCCGAGCTCGCCCGCCGGGTCGGCCCACTCGTCCCATATCGACACGCCGCGCTGCTGCAGCCAGCGCACGCTGGATTCGCCGCGGAGGAACCACAAGAGCTCGTAGACCACCGACCGGGTGTGGACTTTTTTCGTCGTGACCAGCGGAAAGCCCGCGCGCAGGTCGAAACGCATCTGGTAGCCGAACACCGACAGCGTGCCGGTGCCGGTGCGATCGTCCTTGCGCACGCCGTGGTCGCGTACGTGTCGCATGAAGTCGAGGTAGGTTTGCATGCGTCACCGGCTTCCAGCAGCGGATTCTAACCGACGGACGGCCGCGCATCGACCCTTGACATGGTGTCCGCAGCCACGCGATCATGACTAAATGATTAGTTGTTTAGTCGCTAGCTGCGAAATCGGCCGAACACGCCAGCCGCCCCCGCCGATGCGCGCCGGGTTCGCGTGCGACCTTGGCCGGCGAGCGCGCAATGCGTGAAAGCTATGCCCACGCGCTACCGAAGCAATGGCGGCGCAACGCGCAGGTGTTCATGACGCTGGGCGAGGAGCATCGCCAGCGGATCCTGCTGATGTTCGAGCCCGGCGAGAAGCTGTCGGTCAGCGCGATCGTCGCGGCGTCGCCGTTGTCGCGTTCGGCGGTCGCGCACCATCTCGCCGTGATGCGCGCAGCCGGCGTGCTGCGCGCAGAGCGCGCGGGACGGCAAACGCTGTACACGCCCGATCCGCAGGCGGTGCGCGTGGCGCTGGACGCCGTGCGCGACTATCTCGACATGAATTTTCCCGTCGCCGACTGACGCGACGCCCGTTGCACTCCCGCCGGATTTCGCATGCACACCGACACGCCCCCCAGCGCACACGCGCGCAACCAGTTCGCGCTGCTGCGCGAGCGCCGCTTCGCGCCGTTCTTCTGGACGCAGTTCCTCGCCGCCGGCAACGACAACGTCTACAAGAACGCGCTGGTGATCTTCGTCGCCTACCGCGCGGGGAGCCTCACGTCGCTCGATGCGAACACGCTGGTCAATGTCGCCGCCGCGGTGTTCATCCTGCCGTTCGTGCTGCTGTCGGCCACTGCGGGCCAGCTTGCCGACAAGTTCGAGAAGTCGCGGATGATCCGGTTCATCAAGCTGTTCGAAATCGGCATCATGGCGATCGGCTTCGCCGGCTTCTGGCGGCAGAGCCTGCCACTGCTGTTCACCGCACTGGCGCTGATGGGCGTGCATTCGACACTGTTCGGTCCCATCAAGTACGCGATCCTGCCGCAGACGCTCGCTGCCGACGAATTGACCGGCGGCAACGGCATGGTGGAAATGGGAACGTTCGTCGCCATCCTGCTCGGCACCATCGCCGGCGGCGTGCTGGTGGCGATCGACCCGCATGGGCCGCTGATCGCCGCCGGTGCCGCGATCGTGATCGCGCTCGCCGGCTACGCGGTCAGCCGCGCCATTCCGCGCGCGCCGGCCGAAGCGCCTCAGCTTGCGATCAACTGGAATCCGGTCAGCGAGACCTGGCGCAATCTCGCGTTCGCGCGCTGCAATCGTGTCGTGTGGCTGTCGATGATGGGCATTTCGTGGTTCTGGTTCTACGGCGCGACCTTCCTCACGCAATTCCCCAACTTCACGCGTAACGTGCTAGGCGGCGACGAGCATGTCGCGACATTCCTGCTGGCGATGTTCTCCGTCGGCATCGGTGCCGGATCGTTGCTGTGCGAAAAGCTGTCGGGGCACAAGGTCGAGGTCGGGCTCGTGCCGTTCGGCTCGATCGGCATGACGGTGTTCGCCATCGACCTCTGGCTTGCGACCCGCAACCTGCATGCGGCATCGCTCGGCGGCATCCACGCGCTGCTCGCCGACCGCGCGCACTGGCGGCCGGTCGCCGACCTCGTGCTGATCGGGCTGTTCGGCGGCTTCTACATCGTCCCGCTGTACGCGCTGATCCAGCAGCGCTCCGATCCCGCGTACCGCTCGCGGATCATCGCCGCCAACAACATCCTCAATGCGCTGTTCCTGGTCGCGTCGGCGGTCATCGCACTGGGCCTGCTGAAAGCCGGGCTCGAGATTCCGGGGCTGTTCCTCGTTACCGGCCTGATGAACGCCGTCGTGGCGCTGTTCATCTACCTGCTCGTGCCCGAGTTCCTGATGCGCTTCCTCGCGTGGCTGCTGGTGTCGGTGTTCTATCGCGTGAAGCTGCGCGGACTCGACAACATTCCCGACGAAGGCGCGTGCATTCTCGCGTGCAACCACGTGAGCTATGTCGACGCGGTGGTGATCGCCGCCAGCGTGCGCCGGCCGATCCGCTTCGTGATGGACCACCGGATATTCGCCGTGCCGCTCCTGTCGTTCATTTTCGGCACGATGCGCGCAATCCCGATCGCGCCCGCGAAGGTCGACCCGGCGATGAAGGCGTTCGCGTTCGATGCCGTGGCG
>DATCFA010000059.1:0-5550 GCA_036509805.1 Casimicrobiaceae bacterium | reverse complement strand
GGCGTGATGTTCGACGCCGCTCTCGCGCCACAGGAATCCCGCAGCACCCAGCGTGACACCGACCAGTCCGCGCGCCGCCGCCGCGATGGCGCGCAGCCCGGCGCCTGGTGTGCCCGGCGCGCACGCGGCCAGTCCGCCCTCGGAAAACACCACATGGGTCGCGCGTGGAATGAGGTTACGGATATCGTCGACGGGCCCGATATCCGCGTCGAGCACTGCAATCTTTCCGGCCCTGCGTGCCGCGTCCAGTACGGCGGCGGACCCGCGTCGCCAGCGCACGTCGGCCAGCACGGCATCGGCGACAACGATTCTGGCGAGCGGTAGCCAACGCGTATCGTCGTCGAGCCGCGGGTCGTTGTACGCGCAGATCAGCCGTTCGCCATGACCGTCGACCAGGATCGCCGCGGAAGGCGATGTGCAGCCGGCGATCCGGCGGACATTCGCAACGTCGACACCTTCGGCGGCCAGTTCATCGGTAATCCGCCGGCCGAGGGCATCGTCGCCGGTCCGTCCCCAATATTCGACCGTGGCGCCCAAGCGCGCCGCGGCCACGGAAGCATTTGCGGCCATGCCGCCACCGCATTCGTCGTAGCGCGTCGCGAGCACCTTGACTGCACGGGTCGGAATGCCCGGCACCGTATAGATGGTGTCGTGCGCGCACATGCCGACGCAAATGAGGCGGATCGCCATCACGTATTGTTTCACGTGAAACAGTGCGCCGGGCAAAGCGCCATGTCGATCAATACCGCGACGGGTTAAGGCGCCGAGGTTTCACGTGGAACAAGGCGGTCAACGACGCCGGCGTTGGGATTCACAGCGGTGTAGCGTAAAATGACGGATTCCGCGTAGTCATTTGGTTGGCGTCCTCGAAATTCCAGCAAAATCATGAACTTTCCTCAACGATTCGAGGTAGTCGTCGTCGGCGGCGGTCACGCGGGCACAGAAGCGGCGCTCGCATCCGCGCGCATGGGTCGCCGCACGCTGTTGTTGACGCACAGCATCGAGACGCTGGGCCAGATGTCGTGCAACCCATCGATCGGCGGCATCGGCAAGGGCCACCTCGTTCGCGAAGTCGACGCGCTGGGCGGCGCCATGGCGCTCGCCACCGACGAATCCGGAATCCAATTCCGCACACTCAATTCGAGCAAAGGCCCCGCGGTGCGCGCGACGCGCGCGCAGGCCGATCGCCTGCTTTACAAGGCGGCGATCCGGCACCGACTCGAAACGCAAGCGAACCTGACACTTTTCCAGGGTGCCGTCGACGACCTCTTGCTGGAGGGTGACCGTGTCGCGGGCGTGCTCACGCAGATCGGGCTCGCATTCGCGGCGGACGCAGTCGTGCTGACCACCGGCACATTCCTGTCGGGCCTGATCCACATCGGATTGCGCAGCCACGAGGCCGGACGCGCAGGCGAGCCACCGGCGAAGCGCCTTGGCGCTAGGCTGCGCGAACTGGCGCTTCCCGCCGGCCGTCTCAAGACGGGCACGCCGCCGCGGCTGGACGGCAGGACGATCGACTTCAGCACGCTTCAAACGCAGCCGGGCGATACCCCGGCGCCGGTGTTTTCATTCGTCGGCGACCGCTCGATGCACCCGCGGCAGGTGTCATGCTGGATTACGCACACGAACGCGCGCACCCACGACATCATTCGCGCCGGCCTCAACCGCTCGCCGCTGTTCACCGGCGTCATCGAAGGCGTCGGCCCGCGCTATTGCCCGTCGATCGAGGACAAGGTCGTGCGCTTCGCCGAGCGCGACAGCCACCAGATCTTCCTCGAGCCCGAGGGCCTCACCACCGATGAGGTTTACCCCAACGGCATCTCGACGTCGCTGCCGTTCGACGTGCAGCTTGCGCTTGTGCAGTCGATGCAGGGATGCGCGCAGGCGCACATCCTGCGCCCCGGGTATTCGATCGAATACGACTATTTCGACCCACGCGCGCTCAAGACGACGCTCGAATCCAAGGCGATCGGCGCGTTGTTTTTCGCAGGCCAGATCAACGGCACCACCGGCTACGAGGAAGCTGCCGCACAGGGGATGCTGGCGGGCATCAATGCGGCGCTGCACGTGCGTGGCGAAGACGGCTGGTCGCCGCGGCGCGACGAGGCGTATCTGGGCGTGCTGGTGGACGACCTGGTGACCCGCGGCGTCAGCGAACCGTACCGGATGTTCACGTCGCGCGCCGAATACCGGTTGCAGTTGCGCGAGGACAATGCCGACCTGCGCCTCACGCAAATCGGCCGCCGTCTGGGTACTGTCGGCGACGCGCGCTGGGATGCTTTCTGTCGCAAACGCGACGCCGTGGCCGCCGAGCTCGAGCGCTTGAAGTCGACCTGGATCAGCCCGCGAATGCTTTCCGAACCGGAGAGCCAACGCGTGTTCGGTCAACCGCTTGAGCGAGAGTATGCGCTCACTGACTTGTTACGCCGCCCCGGCGTCGACTATGCGACGCTGACCACACTCGAGGCGGCGGCGCCGGCGGTTGCCGACCCGGACGTCGCGGCGCAGGTCGAGGTGCAGGTCAAGTATGCCGGCTATATCGACCGCCAGCGCGAGGAAGTGGCGCGCGCCGAGGACCACGCGCAAACACCGCTGCCGCTCGATTTCGACTACCGAGGCGTGCGCGGCCTGTCGGTCGAAGTGCAACAGCGCCTCAACCAGCACAAGCCGCAGACGATCGGCCAGGCTTCCCGCGTCCAAGGTGTCACGCCCGCCGCCATCGCACTGCTGCTCGTACATGCCAGGCGCGGCTTCGCAGTACCGGCGCTTGCCGCAAAAGCGCGCGCGTGAACGCCGTCGCGGCACCGGCAACGCATGACGCGACGCTCGATGCGGGCATCGACGCGCTGCAGCTCGCGCTGTCGCGGCAGCAGCGCGCCAGCATCGTCGCGTACCTGGCGCTGCTCGACAAGTGGAACCGCAGCTACAACCTGACGGCGATCCGCGAGCCGGCGAAGATGATCACGCATCACGCGCTGGACGCGCTGGCCGTGCTGCCGAAGCTGCCGGCGCAAGTGTCGGGCGCCGCCGCGTTGCGCGTGCTCGACGTCGGCACCGGCGGTGGAATTCCCGGTGTGTTGTTTGCGATCGCCAGGCCGCAATGGCAGGTGACGCTGCTCGACGCCAACCACAAGAAGGGCGCGTTCCTCACGCAGGCAGCTATCGAGCTCACGCTGGCCAACGTGTCAGTGGCGGTCAGCCGTGTGGAGGATTATCGGCCGCCCGCATTGTTCGATATCGTAGTCGCGCGCGCGTATGCGACGCTCGCGGAATTCGTCGCAGGCGCCGCACGCCATGTGGCGCCGGGCGGAAAGCTTCTGGCGATGAAGGGCGTGATGCCCGACGCCGAAATCGCCGCGCTGCCCGCGCATGCGCACGTGACGCGCGCATGCATGCTCGACGTTCCCGGACTCGCCGCGGCGCGCAGCCTCGTCACGATCGACGTGCATTGATGGAACCGCCGATGAACCCACGTACACCGCGCATCATCGCGATCGCCAACCAGAAGGGCGGCGTCGGCAAGACGACTACCGCCGTCAATTTGGCCGCGAGCCTCGTCGCGATGAAGCGCCGCGTGCTGCTGGTCGACCTCGATCCGCAAGGCAACGCCACCACCGGCGCCGGCGTCGACAAGCGCGCCTGCGCGCACACTGTCTACGAGGTGCTGCTCGGCGAGCGCAGCATCGCCGACGTGCGCATCGTGTCGCCCAGCGGTGGGTTCGACCTCGTGCCGGCCAATCGCGAGCTCGCCGGCGCCGAAGTGGAACTGGTCGAGTTGCCCGAGCGCGAAATGCGCCTCAAGGACGCGCTGACGCAGGCGCTGTCGCAGATGCGTGCGGCCATTTCCGAAGTTGCGCCCGACTACGATTTCATCCTGCTCGATTGCCCACCGTCGCTGTCGCTTTTGACACTGAACGGGTTGTGCGCGGCCGACAGCGTGCTGATTCCGATGCAGTGCGAGTACTACGCGCTCGAGGGACTGTCGGATCTCGTGCAGACGATCAAGAGGGTGCGCGCGCACTTGAATCCGTCGCTCGAAATCGAAGGCTTGCTGCGCACGATGTACGACCCGCGCAACACGCTCGGCCAGCATGTCGGCGCCGAGCTCGAAAAGCATTTCGGCGACAAGCTCTACCGGACGATCGTTCCGCGCAACGTGCGGCTGGCCGAGGCGCCGTCGCACGGCGTTCCTGCGCTGACGCTCGAGCCGCAGTCGAAGGGCGCGCTCGCCTACCTGGCGCTTGCCGGCGAAATGTTGCGGCGGATGGACGAAGCGGCGGCCGCGCGCGCGGCCGCCTGAAACGACACGCGAGGACCACCACGTGATACGACCCAAGGGACTGGGCCGCGGGCTCGATGCGTTGCTCGCCGCCAGCGACGACGCGGCGCCCGACGGCGACTCGCTGCAGATGTTGCCTATCGACCGGCTGCGTCCGGGCAAGTACCAGCCGCGCACGCGGATGGACGAGGCGTCGCTTGCCGAGCTCGCCGATTCGATTCGCGAGCAGGGCATCATGCAGCCGGTGCTGGTGCGGCAGGTCGACGGCGGGCGCTACGAAATCATTGCCGGGGAACGCCGCTGGCGCGCCGCGCAGCGTGCGGGCTTGCGCAGCGTGCCGGCGCTGATCAAGGCTGTTCCCGACCAGGCGGCGCTGGCGCTCTCGCTGATCGAGAACATCCAGCGCGAGGACTTGAATCCGCTCGAGGAAGCGCAGGGTCTCGCGCGACTCATCGAGGAATTCGGCTTGACGCATGACGCGGCGGCGAAAGCAGTGGGCCGCTCGCGCAGCGCGGTCAGCAACCTGCTGCGCCTCATCACGCTGGCCAAGCCGGTGCAGGAATACCTGTTGTCGGGCGCGCTCGAGATGGGCCACGCGCGGGCGCTGCTCGCTTTGCCCACGGCGCAGCAGGCGGGTGCCGCGGCGCGCGTGGTCAACGGGCAGCTGTCGGTGCGCGAGACCGAACGCCTGGTGCACGCGCTGCAAGGCGCGGACAAACCCAAAGCGAAGCGCGCGCTGCGCGGGCATGACGCCGACACCGCGCGTCTCGAAATCGAACTCGCGGAAGCGCTGGGCGCGAAAGTTCGCATCGACGCCGGCCGCAATGGCGCGGGCCGCCTGGTCATCGACTACGCGAGCCTCGCGCAACTCGACGGCATCGTCGCCAGGCTGCGCCAGAAATAGCGCGGCGATCGCCACGCGCGATGATGCGGCAACTGCGCGCGCGCGAACGCGCGCCAGGCGTCAAGCCGGTGGCGTGGGTGCCGCGTCGGCGATGCCGATCGCGATCGGCGGAAAGTGTCGCGGCGTCCACAGCACGAACGCGAGCGTGATGATCGCGAATGCCGCAGCGCCAGCGTAGACGTGGTGTGTCGCGATGTAAATCGATGTGCGCAGGTATTCGTCCGCCGCCGCGGGTAGCGCGTGGCGGTGCAACGCACCGATGATGCCGTCGACATCGCGCGGCAGGTCGACGGCGAGTGCTGCGGGTGCGTCGGCGAGCCGCGCAGTGATCGCATTGTTGAACAGCGCGCCGAAGATCGCGGCGCCG
>DATCFA010000058.1:0-2598 GCA_036509805.1 Casimicrobiaceae bacterium | reverse complement strand
AAGTCGACCGTTTGCGCGGCGGCGTCCGCCACGCGCGCGGGCGCCCAGTGCACGCTGGCGTGGCCGTTCGCGTGATCGTCCAGCGTGAATGCGGTTGCCGTCAGCACCACGCTGCCGCCGGCGTTGAGCGCAATCATCGGTGGCAGGTGGCTGGTCAGGATGGTCGCCGGAAGTGTTACATCGACGTCGGATGCGTCGATGCGCGCCGGTGACACGCGTAGCGTCCCGCGCACCGCATCCGCTGGAGAGGCGCCGAAGCGCACGCCGAGCACGCCGTGCGTGAGCGCGCCGGTCTCGAGCGTCCAGGCGACGGGCACCGACCAGCGGCCCGCGGCGTCGCCCAGGTTGCCGCGGCCATCGTAGAGGCTCCCTTGCGCATCGGTGATCAGCAGCGCGCCGCCGCTCGCGTGCCGCAGCCACCATCCGGCGAGCTGCGCGGGCGCCGCGTGCACGGCGACGAACACGATCGCCAGCGCCACGACCAGCGTGGCGAGTACGCGGACGCCGACGCGCATTTCAGGGTGCCGCGCGCACCAGCGCGATTTCGGCGCGCAGGTCGGCGGAGTCGGCGCGCGCGGCGAGTGTCGCGCTCGCCACGCGCAGCCGGTCGCGCGCAAGCGAATCCATCAGCGCGGCGGCATCGGCGAGGCGCACGGCCGGCAGCGTGACGCCGATGCGCGCATTGGCGGTGTCGATCGTCGCATCGGCGCGGCTGATCCCCTGGCGGTCGAGCGCGCGCTCGATGGCCGTGCGCGCGTCGACCGGCGCCACTGCGGCGGGCTTCGCCGCGGTGATCGCGGCGAGGCGCGACTGCGCCTGCCCGAGCAGCGCCTTGCGCAGCGCGCGCTGCTGCGGCGCCTGCGCAAGCGAGTCGTGCAGTGGGGCGACGACGAAGGTCGCCAGCAACGCGATTGCAACGATCGCGACACCGGCGATGAGCACGGCGCGCTCGCGCCTGCCGGCGCGCTGCCACCAGGGATTGCGTTCGACCAGGCGCGCGAGCGCGTTCATGACTGGATGCGCACGCGAGTCCCGTCCGCGCCGGTGGCGGACAGCGCCGTGAGGCCGGCATCGGCAAGCCCGCGCAACAGCGTGTCACGCGTCGCGGTGTCGAGTGCGGCGAACTCGAGCGTCCACGCGCCGCTTGCGTAGATCGCGCGCTTCCATTTCGCCGGCGGCAGCGCGGCCAGCGCCGGTGCGGCGCGCGCCAGCAACGGCAGCGCGTCGTCGGGCGCGGACTGGCGTGCCGCGTGGCGCGCGTCGGCATAGCGCCGCGCGATTACCGCGATCGCGCCATCGAAATCCTGCGCGTCGCCGCCGGCCGCCTGCGCCATGCCGATCGCCACCGCCGCATCGCGTCGCGCGTCGAGCGCGTAGAACGCCCACGTGGCGACGCTTGCCAGTGCAAACAGCGCAAGTGCGGCGAGCGCGACAATCGCCGCCGGTCGAAAGCCGCGCGCGCCGTCGCCGCGCGCGCGCAGCGTCGCCGGGTCGGCGAACTCGCCGTGACGCAGGTCCGGCGCCTGCGTCGCGTCGGCGGGCAGCGTGCCACCCCCGTCCCATGACCACGACGCGCCACGCACGACCGGGACGCCTTCGATCGTGTTCGCCGGCAGCGGCAACGAATCGTTGCTGCCGTGCGCGACGATACGCACGGGTGCGGCCGCCGCGCGCCGCGCCTGCTTCAACGCCAGCACGATCTCGGCCGGCGCGGCGTCCGCGGTGAGCACCGGCACCGCGCTGGCGTCGGCGCGCAGCAGGAATCCGCGTCCCTGCGCATCGAATGTCCAGTGCCAGTCGGCGTCGGCCGCCAGCAGCGTCGGCTCGGCGACGACACGCACGAGGTTCGGGACGAAGGCGACGATCGCGCGCATCAGCTCGCGCGACAGCGCGATCGTGCGCACGCGTCCATCGCGCTGTTGCGCATCGTGCGTGATGTGCATCGTATCGGTGGGCGCGGCCAGATAATCGTCCAGCGCGTAGCGCACGGCATCGCCCAGGCGCGCCGCGCCGATGGGAGGCAGCTTCAGCGTGGCGACGAACAACAAGGGTGATGCGACGACGGCGATCACGCGATCGCTGCGCGGCCATTGCAGCACGTCGCCGTGCCCGCGGCGCACGACGCGCGCGCCGCTGTCGTCGACCAGCGCGAAGTCGAACGCGCGGCCGTGGGCGGGCGCCGCGTCGATGAGCACGCGCAGCGTCGTCACGTCAGCGTCGGGAATGCGGGTTTTGCATGCACGCAGTTTAGCCCAGCGCTGCGCCGTGGGCGCCGGCCCACGTGCCGCTCATTCGATCACCTGCCACACGATCGATGCAGGCTTCGCCAGCGTGCGCACCAGCAGCGCGCGCGCACGTACGCGCGTCTCGCCCTGGCGCGCGTCGACACTGACCAGAAAATAGCCGCTGGCGACGCTGAAGGCGCGTTCGTCGACGAGGGTAGCGGACGGCGGCAGCCGCGCACGCAATTCGGCGATCGTCGTGAACGGCTTCGCGCTGCGGCCGGCGACGAGTGCCGTGGCGCCATCGCTGTCGAGTCCGGGCAACGCCGCCATCAGCACTTCGGCCGGCGCCGTGTTGACGTTGAGCGTCGTCGTC
>DATCFA010000057.1:0-14505 GCA_036509805.1 Casimicrobiaceae bacterium | reverse complement strand
GTTCATCCCGGCGCTCGCTTACACGTTCGCGCACCACCCGGTGGAGATACCCGTCGCGCACGAGGAGCGCGCCGCCGGAGAGTCGAAATATTCGCTGTACAAGCTCGTGCGCCTCAACTTCGACCTCGTCACCGGCTTCTCGCTGGTGCCGCTGCAGATGTTCTCACTGCTCGGCATGCTGGTGTCGGTCGGGTCGATCGTGCTGTACGTCGCCTACATTGCGGAGCGCGCGCTCAACGGCGATTTCGCCGACGGGCTGCTCGCGCTGTGGGATCGCGACATCCTCGAATTCTTCCTGATCGGCCTTGTGCTGTTCGGGCTCGGCATCGTCGGCGAGTACGTCGGCCGCATCTACCAGCAGGTGCGCGAGCGTCCGCGCTACCGCGTGCGCACGGTGCTCGAGCGCGACGCCGACCCGCGCTGAGCCGGGACGGTTCCGCGTGCGCGCCGTCGTATTCGCCTACCACGATGTCGGCGCGCAATGCCTGCGCGTGCTCGCGCGTCAGGGCGTCGACATCCCGCTCATCGTCACGCATGCCGACGATCCCGCGGAAAGCCACTGGTTCGAGCGTGTCGCCGACGTCGCCGACGAATTGCATCTCGCGTGGCAGGCGCCCGCCGACCCCAACACGCCGGCTTTCGTCGCGCAACTTGCGGCGCTGGCCCCCGACTTCATTTTCAGCTTCTACTACCGGCGGATGCTGTCGCCCGCGCTGCTCGCCTGCGCACGCCGCGGCGCGCTCAACCTGCACGGTTCGCTGCTGCCCAAGTACCGCGGCCGCGCGCCGGTCAACTGGGCGGTGCTGCACGGCGAGCGCGAGACCGGCGTCACGCTGCACTACATGGCGGACAAGCCCGACGCCGGCGACATCGTCGCGCAGCGCACCGTGGCCATCGGTAGCGACGACAACGCACGCGAAGTGTTCGACCGCTTGGCACAAGCGGCGGCGGCCCTGCTCGAGGACGTGTTGCCGCTGCTCGCCGCCGGCACCGCACCACGACTCCACAACGACATTGCCGCCGGCTCGTATTTCGGCGGCCGCGCACCCGAGGACGGGCGCATCGACTGGGGGGCCTCTGCGAAGTCGATCCACGACCTCGTGCGCGCCGTCGCGCCACCCTACCCGGGGGCATTCTGCGACGTCGGAGGTGCGCGCATCACGCTTGCACGCACGCGACTTGTCGACGAATGCCCTCACGGCGCGCCGGTGCAGCAAGGCCTGTTCGCTGCTGGCGATGCGCTTTTTGCGCGCGCAGGAGATGGCCGTTGCCTCGCGGTGCTCGCGGCGCAGTGCGACGGGCGGGTGCTGACCGCCGCGGCGCTGCGCGCGCTCCAGCAGGGGAACGCTTGCCGCGGCTAGTTCCCGCGGCTAGTACAATCGACGTTTTGCTTGGCGTCCCACTGGCCATGAAACGCGTCCTCATCCTCGGCGTCAACGGCTTCATCGGCCACCACCTGTCGCGCGCGATCATCGATTCGACCGACTGGGAAATCTTCGGCATGGACATGCAGGTCGATCGCATCGACGACCTGATGAAAGAAAGTCGCTTTCACTTTTTCGAAGGCGACATCACCATCAACCGCGAGTGGATCGAGTACCACGTCAAGAAGTGCGACGTCGTGTTGCCGCTGGTCGCGATCGCGACGCCGGCGACCTACGTGCGCGAGCCGCTGCGCGTGTTCGAGCTCGACTTCGAAGCCAACCTGCCGATCGTGCGTGCGGCGGTCCGCTACCGCAAGCACCTCGTGTTCCCGTCGACATCCGAGGTGTACGGGATGTGCGATGACGCCTATTTCGATTCGGACACCTCCAACCTCGTGCTCGGCCCGATCAACAAGCCGCGCTGGATCTACGCGTGCGCGAAGCAGTTGATGGACCGGGTGATCCACGCGTACGGCATGGAACAGGGCCTCGACTACACGCTGTTCCGGCCGTTCAACTGGATCGGCGCAGGGCTCGACTCGATCAATACCGCGAAGGAAGGCAGCTCGCGCGTGATCACGCAGTTCCTCGGCCACATCGTGCGCGGCGAGCCGATCAAGCTGGTCGACGGCGGCACGCAGAAGCGCGCGTTCACCTACATCGACGACGGCGTCTCGGCGCTGATGGCGATCATCGCCAACCGGGCGGGTGTCGCCAGCGGCCAGATCTACAATGTCGGCAACCCCGCGAACAACTACTCGGTGCGCGAGGTCGCGACGATGATGCTGGCGCTCGCACGCGAATATCCGGAATACCGTGACAATGCGCGCAGCGTGACGCTGGTGGAAACGACGGCGGACGCGTACTACGGCAGCGGCTACCAGGACGCGCAGAAACGCGTACCGAAAATCGACAATACGATGCGCGACCTCGACTGGAGCCCGCGCTGCGCGATGGACGATGCGCTGCGCCACATCTTCGACGCCTATCGCGGACACGTCGCGTCGGCGCGCGCACTGGTGGAATGAACACGCGCGCCGCGCGACAGCCGCAATGAGCCTGCTCGCCCTCAAGGTGGACGTCGACACCTGGCGCGGAACGCGCGAAGGCGTGCCGCGCCTCGTCGACCTCTTTCGCCGCCACGGCGCCGGTGCGACATTCCTGTGGAGCGTCGGTCCCGACCACACAGGGCGCGCGATCAAGCGCGTGTTCCGCCCGGGATTTTTCCGCAAGGTGCAGCGCACCGGCGTGGTGTCCCACTACGGTGTGCGCACGTTGCTCAACGGCACGCTGCTGCCGGGCCCCGACATCGGCAAGCGCGGCGCGCGGATCATGCGCGGCGTGCGCGACCAGGGCTACGAATGCGGCATCCATTGCCACGATCACGTGCACTGGCAGGATGGCGTGATGCGTGCCGATGCGCACTGGACTGCCGTTGAAATGCAAAAGGCAGTCGATCGGTTCCAGGAAATATTCGGCGAGGTGCCGCGCACGCACGGTGCCGCCGGCTGGCAGATGAACGTCCACGCGATACGACTCACGCAGCAGTTGGGCTTCGACTACTGTTCCGACGGACGCGGCACGCATCCTCACCTGCCCGTGTGGAACGCCGAGCTGATTCGCTGCCCGCAGTTTCCGACGACGCTGCCGACGCTGGACGAATTGATCGGCCGCGACCATATCGACGCCAGCAACGCCGCCGCGCACCTGCTCGCGCTGACCGCGGCGGCGCCCGCCGCCGGACACGTGTACACGTTGCACGCCGAACTCGAGGGCATGAAGCTCGCGCCGGTGCTGGAGCAGCTCATCATCGGCTGGCGCGCACAAGGTTACACGCTGGTACCGGTGCGTGCGCTGTTCGAGGCCACCGAACCGATGGCGCTGCCGCGTTGCGCGACGGGTCCGGGCACGATCACCGGCCGCAGCGGCACGCTGCTCGTCCAGCAGCAGGAATTCTTGGCCGAGTACGATCGCGCAGCGGCGGCACCCAAACCCGTGGCACAGACGATGGACATCACATGAAAATCGACGACTTCACCGCAGCCGCCACCGGCGGCGAATTCACGCTGTCGGCGCACAAGGGCAGCATCGTGGTGCTGTATTTCTATCCGCGCGACGACACGCCCGGCTGCACGACCGAGGGCGCCGACTTCCGCGACCGGCATGCGCAGTTCCGCAAGGCGGGCGCGCTCATCGCCGGCGTGTCACGCGACACGCTCGCGTCGCACGCGAAGTTCAAGGCGAAAATGGAATTTCCGTTCGAGCTCATCGCCGATCCCGACGAGACGCTGTGCCAGCAGTTCAGCGTGATGAAAATGAAGAACATGTACGGCAAGAAAGTGCGCGGCATCGAGCGCAGCACGTTCGTCATCGACGGCAAGCGCAACCTCGTCCACGAATGGCGCGGGGTCAAGGTTCCGGGTCACGTCGACGAAGTTCTCGCGCTGGTACGGGGGCTGCACGACGGCGCCTGAACGCGCGGGCCGGCGTGGCGTGCAACGTATCCGCTTTGCAACACAAAGGGTCGCGGTGACGGCGGCGCCCGACCACAACCCCTTGTATGCGGGCGCGGCGCAAGCGTACGATTGACTGCAGCGCTCGCGGTGGCCTGCGAGCGGTTCACTCACCTGGAGGCATATGGCCGAACGCAAGCTGGCACCCGCGAATCAGTTCCTCTCCCTCGCTTCTTCCCGCAAGTCCCAGGGCACCACCGGCAAGTCCGGCAGCCGCAACATAGCGCATACCGACACCAAGCTCTTCGTGCTCGACACCAACGTGCTGATGCACGATCCGACCAGCCTGTTCCGCTTCGAGGAACACGACGTCTACCTGCCGATCCTGACGCTCGAGGAACTCGACAACAACAAGAAGGGCGTCACCGAGGTCGCGCGAAACGCGCGTCAGGCCACGCGCTTCCTCGACGAGCTCGTCACCGCGCAGACGGAAGCGTCGGCAGACAGCATCGCCAAAGGCCTGGCGCTCGACGGCAAGTCGAACGGCGCGGCCACCGGCCGGCTGTTCCTGCAGACGGAAACCATTACCACCGAGTTACCGCCGTCGCTCGCCAACGGCAAGGCCGACAACAAGATCCTCGCCGTGGTCATGTACCTGACGCAGCGACAGCCGTCGCGCGACGTCATCCTGGTGTCGAAGGACATCAACATGCGGATCAAGGCGCGCGCGCTGGGGATCGCCGCCGAGGACTATTTCAACGACAAGGTGCTGGAGGACACCGAGCTCCTGTACCCGGGCATGCAGGCGCTGCCCGACGACTTCTGGGACCGCCACGGCAAGGGGATGGAATCGTGGCAGGCCGGCGGCCACACGATGTACCGCGTCACCGGACCGCTGGTGCCGTCGCTGTTGACCAACGAGTTCGTCTACCAGGAAAGACCCGGCGAGCAGCCGTTCTACTCGGTTGTCAAGGAAATCACCGGGCGCACGGCGCTGCTGTCGACGCTCAAGGACTACACGCACCAGAAGAACAACGTGTGGGGGATCACCGCGCGCAACCGCGAGCAGAATTTCGCGCTCAACCTGTTGATGAATCCGGAGCTCGATTTCGTCACGCTGCTCGGGCAGGCCGGCACCGGCAAGACGCTGTTGACGCTCGCCGCGGGGCTGATGCTGACGCTCGAGTTCAAGGTGTACACCGAGATCATCATGACGCGCGTCACCGTGCCGGTGGGCGAGGACATCGGCTTCCTGCCGGGCACCGAGGAAGAAAAGATGAACCCGTGGATGGGCGCGCTGGAGGACAACCTCGACGTGCTCAACAAGACCGACGACGAAGCCGGCGAATGGGGACGCGCCGCCACGCGCGACCTGATCCGCTCGCGGATCAAGGTCAAGAGCCTCAACTTCATGCGCGGGCGTACGTTCATCAACAAGTTCCTGATCATCGACGAGGCGCAGAACCTGACGCCCAAGCAGATGAAAACGCTGATCACGCGCGCAGGTCCCGGCACCAAGGTCGTGTGCCTCGGCAATATCGCGCAGATCGACACGCCCTACCTCACCGAAGGGAGCTCCGGGCTCACGTATGTCGTCGACCGCTTCAAGGGATGGACGCATTCGGGGCACATCACGCTGACGCGCGGCGAGCGCTCGCGGCTCGCCGATCACGCAGCGGAGATTCTCTGACGCCGCGCATGCGACGCGTGTGGCCCCGGCGGCACTGATGTCCGAGCCGTCGGCCAGCCATGCCGCGCATCCGCCGCCGGTGCTGTCGCTGGTGGTTCCGGTGCACGACGAAGCGGCCAACATCGATGCTTTCGTCGCGCGAGCGAGCGCAGCGCTCGACGCGCTGGCGTTGCCATGGGAGATCGTGTTCGTCGACGATGGCAGCCGCGATGCGTCGCTCGTCGCGATGCTGACCGCGCGCGAGCGCGATCCGCGAATCCTCGTCGTCGAGCTTTCGCGCAATTTCGGCAAGGAGATCGCGCTGACGGCGGGGCTCGACCATGCGCGCGGCGATGCGGTGATACCGATCGACGCCGATCTCCAGCATCCGCCGGAAGTCATCGGAGCGCTGGTCGAGGGCTGGCGCGCCGGCAACGACATGGTGGTCGCCGTGCGCCGCAATGCGCCGCGCGACGGCGCACCGCGCAGGATGCTGTCCGCGCTGTTCTACCGGCTTTTCCGCCGCATGACATCGATCGACCTGCCCCCTGGCGCAGGTGACTTCAGGCTGCTGTCGGCGCCGGTCGTGCGTGCGCTGCGCAACATGCCCGAGCGCTCGCGCTTCATGAAGGGCCTTTATGCATGGGTGGGTTTTCGCTACGCGACCGTACCCTACGACGTCGATCCGCGCACGCGTGGACGCTCGTCGTTCGGCATCGGCAAGCTGTGGCGACTGGGAACCGACGCGATCACATCGTTTTCCGCGGCGCCACTGAAGGCGGCCAGCGTCGCGGGCTTCGTGATCGCGATCGCCGCCATCGTCTACGGCGGCTGGCTGGTCGGCAAGACGCTGGTGCTGGGAATCGACCTCCCCGGCTACGCGTCGACGATCACGCTGGTGCTGTTCCTCGGCGGCCTGCAATTGCTGTCGCTCGGCGTGCTCGGCGAATACGTGGCGCGGATTTACGACGAGGTGAAGTCGCGGCCGCTCTACGTCGTGCGCTCGCGCCACGGCGCGCTGCCGCCTTCACCGTGAACGCGCGCGCAGGATCGGCCGCGGTGGTCGCCGTGGTCGCATTCGCCTACGTAGCGCTCGGTGGTTTCGTCGGTGGCGGCTACGACCCCGGACGCGATGTCGCCGAAGCGTATGCGATCGTCCACGACGGCGCGCGCCCGCTGCTCGGGCCGCTGGTCGCCGGCCACGTTCGCCTGGGTCCGGTCTGGTATTACCTGCTCGCGCTGCCGATGAGCGTCGTACCCGCATGGTTCACCGCCGCGATGACCGCCGTGTTGGTGGGCGCATTGCAATTTCCGCTCGCCTATGCGGCAGGCAGGCGCCTGGCCGACCGCCGGCTCGGCATGCTGTGGGTGGCGGCCCTCGCGATGCCCAGTTACGCGAGCTTCGAAAGTGTCGGCTTCGCCAGTACCAACGCAGTGCGCACGGCAACGCTTGCGACGCTCTATTGCCTGCTGCGTGCGCGCGACACTCCGCGGCTGCTCTGGTGGCTTGCCGCGGGCCTCGCCGCGAGCGCCGCCACGCACGCGCATCCCTCCTGCGCATGGCTGCTGGCGGTCGTGCTCGCCGCCGCCGCGTGGCGGCCCGCGCTTGTCACGCCGTTGCTGCGCGAGCGCGGCGCCGCGTTGCTGGCGGCCGTCGCCGGCATGACCCTGCTGTTCGTGCCCGCGTTGTTCGCGCCGTCGTCGTTGCTCGACACGACCCGCGCGCTCGCCGCCACCAATGTGAGCGCCGTCAACCTGCTGCGCGCGCCCGCTCTGTTGTGGAGCGTCGCATGGAGCGGCCCCCACGCGATCATGGCCGCCGTGTTCGCGCCTGCGCATGCGTTCGCCGACAACGTGGCGACGCTTGCGGCGCTGCTCGGCCTCGCCGGCGCGCTGCGCGGCCTCTCGGCAGCGCTCGCCGGCCAGCGCGCCGCGCGCTGGGGCCTCGCACTGTGCATCGCCGCCGTGATGTTCGTGGCACTCGTGCGCCCATTCACGCCGGTCTACATGACGTATTCGATCATCCCCTGCTATGCGCTGCTGGTCGCCAGCGGATGGCACAGGCTCGCCGACACGCGTCCGCTCGCGATGTTCACGTTGCCGGTGCTGTTCGCCGCCGCGCTCGCCGGCGTCGGCGTAGTGCATGCGATGCGCGATGGCGGCGGACGCATCGATACGCAGGCGCTCGCCGATGTCACGCATCCACCATCGCCGACACCGGTCGCGACCGACATCTGGCTGTATGCGGCCAGCGTCGACCCGTTGGGGCGCGCGCTATGCGCCGATCCGATGCCCGTCTACGGCGCGCTCGCGTATGCGCTCGACGTCTTCTACGCGATGCCGTTGCGCCTGCATTGTCCCGCGCAGATACGACGATTCACCGACGAGGCGCCTGCCGCCGCCGCGCGCGGAAAAATTGCGCTGGCGATGCGCCGCTACCGTGAATTGCGCATTGTGCCGGCGATGCGTGTGGGCGGCTTGGGCATCGACCCCGTCACGCGGATCATCGCAGCGCCGCCGCATCGCGACCTGCCGCTGGACGCGCGGTATCCGCCGCACGCCTACGCCTTCGGCGCGCCGACGCGAATCGACTATGCGTTCGACGCCGCCGCCGCGGAGTTGGTCGTCGTATCCAACCCGCGCGTCACGTGGATGCCCGCGTGGGACAGCGATGTCCGCTGCGGTGGCGTACGCGTGGCTCCTGCGACGACGGACCTGGTCACGCGCGTCTACCGCTGCGCCTCCGGGCAGCAGGCCAACCGCTGGGTCGTCGCCACGATGGCCGCCGACCCGCGCGCGCTCGAGGTCGTGACCTTCACGCCGCGTGTGCGATGATCGCGCCGGCGTTGCACAACAGCGGCAAACAGGAGCTTGACGGATGAACGGGACGCACGGATGGATGGTGGTCAACGCCGTCGCACTGGCGCTGGTGTTGTCGACCGCGCATGCGCTGCTCAAATGGGCGTCGCAGCAGCCGCACACATCGTTCATCGGGCTGCTGGCATCGCAGGGGCTGATCGTCTTCGTCGCGCTGGCGCTCTACGGTGGCGTGTTCATCTGGTATCTGCACGCGCTGACACGCTTCGAGATGTCGCAGCTCTTTCCCCTCTACACGGGACTCACGCTGATCCTCGTCGCGGTGGTGGGTGTCGTGCTGTTCCATGAGCGGCTCGCGCCGGTGCAGGTCGGCGGCATCGTGCTCATCGTCGGCGGCCTGTTCCTGCTGCAGCGCGGCGCGTGACGCCCCGAGTGCCCCTCCTTCGACGCAAGCTTGTGCGACCGCAGATCTCGCCGCGTCAATAGCTTCCCTGTGCGGCGAAGTTTTCGAAGCGCGTGAATTCGCCGAGGAACGTCAGGCGCACGGTGCCGATCGGCCCGTTGCGCTGCTTGCCGATGATGATTTCGGCGACGCCCTTGTCCTGCGTGTCGGGGTTGTAAACCTCGTCGCGATAGATGAACAGGATGAGGTCTGCATCCTGCTCGATCGCGCCTGAATTGTGGCTGACGATGCCATCGGCAAGCCAGTTGGCGGCGCCCGGGACTGTCAGGTCGAACACTTCGGCCTCGCCATCCGGAGCCACTTCGAGTACGCGATCCCAGTACAGATCCGACTCGGACCAGCGGCGTAACGTCGCGTCGTCGAGCAGTTTCGCGTAGCTTGCGACGGTACTGCGGCTCGGCGCGAACGCGAAATGGCTTGCACCGCCGAATGCGGTTCCGCGCATCGCCGCCATTGCACGCTGCGTCACGGCCTGCCTCGCCATCGCCACGCGCACGTCGCCAAAGACAGCGAGCGGCAACGTGTCGACATTGGGATTGGGCACAATCGACAACAGGTATTTGCGCAGCATCACCGCCGGCGCGATGCGCGGCCCAGCGGCGCCGATGTGATCGAGGAAGCGGCGCTGGTCGTCGCTACCCGAGACATCCACCGAATAGACCGGCCGGTGCGGCGCTTGTTGCGTCGCGCGGATGCGCGCGACGATTCCGAAGCGCAACAGCAGTGCCGCAACATCGTCGGCCAAGCCGCGACTGCAGGTCGCGAGGTAGACGCGTGCAGACCCGCGCGACCCCGGCTTGCGCAGGAAAATCGATCCGTCGGTCGCCCACAGATGACGGACGAACATGGCAATGTCCACGTTGCACAGTCCGAACAGTTCGTCAGGGACCCGTTTGTCGTGCGAGCGCTGCCCGAAGATGCCGAGCTTCTTGAGCCAGGCGCCGACGCCCGCCGGATGCCAGCGGTTGCCGTTGCCGGCGATGACCAGTTGGTGCCAATTGCCCCGCCCCACGTGCCGCGTAACGGTACTCCCCATCGCTAAAGCGGCGTCGCGGACAATCGCGCTGTTATCCTCGGACGCAGTCGTGTAGCGCAGTGGCTGGCCCTTGATGAAGCTGCCATCGCCGATCAGATGGCCCAGCAGCGCGAGCTCGTGCGCAGGCCACGATTTCGGGTGGCCCGGCTCGGGTATCTGTCGAGCAAGCGCAACACGCTCGCCGATGCCGATGTCGCCGAGTTCCTTCCATCCCGACGCCGTCAGCACGCGATGGCTTGCAGTCGCGCGCAACGTGCGCCCGCTGGCGAGTGCCATGCGATGCACGGGCATGACACCCTTCGACCAGACGCAATCGCTGCGCGCATGCTGCAGCCGTTGTTCACCGTCAACCGACCAGACGTCGGGTTGTGTACCGACGAGGCCGGCGATGGGCCGGCGCCGGCCGTCGACGCCCACGACCAGCGTGTCGCCGGTCACGCATTCACGAAGGTCCGACATCACCGGCCGCTTGTTGGGACGCTGCTCCAAGCCGCGGTTCAACTGCGACAACGCGATCACCGGCACCTTGAGTTCCTTCGCCAGCGCCTTCAGCGAGCGCGAGATTTCCGAGATTTCCGTCGCGCGATTTTCGCCGACGGCGTTCGCCTGCATCAGTTGCAGGTAGTCGACGATGACGAGCCCGAGCTTGCCGTTGTATTGCTTGGCGATGCGCCGTGTCCGCGAGCGCACTTCCATGGCCGTCAGCGCCGGCGTCTCGTCGATCAGGATCGGCGCATCGTTGAGGCGGCCGAGCGCAGTGGCGAGCTTGTTCCAGTCGTCGGGTTGCAGGCGGCCGGTGCGCAGGTTCTGGCTGTTGAGTCGTCCCGTCGACGCGATCATCCGCAGCGCCAGCTGGCTCGCGCCCATTTCCATCGAGAAGATGATCACCGGCAGCTTGAGATGCAGCGCCGCGTGCTCGCCCATGTTGACGGCCAGCGCCGACTTGCCCATCGATGGGCGGCCGGCGACGATCACCAGGTCGCCCGGCTGCAGGCCGGCAGTCTCGCGATCGAGATCGGCGAATCCGGTTTCGACGCCGGTCACTTCCGACGGATTGTCGCGGCTGTAGAGATCCTCGATGCGCTCGACGACGCCCGCGAGCAACGATCCGAGCAGCGCGTACTGCTTCTGCCCGCGCGCGCCCTGCTCGGCGATGTGCATCACCTTCGTCTCGGCCTCGTCGAGCACTTCGCGCGCGCTGCGCCCGAGCGGATGGAACGCCGATTCGGCGATTTCGCCGGCCGTGGCCGCCAGCTGGCGCAGGATCGAGCGTTCGCGAACGATCTGCGCGTAGTGCCGGATGTTCGCCGTCGTGGGCACGTTCTGCACCAGCGCGCCGATGTACGCGAGTCCGCCGACATAGTCGAGGCGCTGCGTCGACGCGAGCAGCTCGGCAACCGTCACCGCATCGGCAGGCTTGCCCTCGGCGATCAAGCGCGTCGCGTGCTGGAAGATCACGCGGTGCGCGTCGCTGTAGAAATCGGCTTCGGTGAGCACGTCGCCGATCCGGCTTTCGGCGTCGTTGTCGAGCAGCAGCCCGCCGAGCACCGATTGCTCGGCTTCGAGCGAATGGGGCGGCAGCTTCAGTGCGTCGAGTTGGGAGTCGTCCGGCATGACTGGCGCGCCGCGGGTGATCGAAAGCGATTGTACTAGGGCGCGACGTCATCGCAACGCCGGTGTGCCGGCAAGGCGACGAAACGACGCGCACGCAATGCAAAAGGGCGCCGCTAGGCGCCCTTTTGCCGACAACCTGTCGCCGGCTTGCGCTAGCCCTGGCTGGTGTCGCCTACGACATGCACGACGATGTCGGTGACGACATCGGTGTGCAATGCGACACCCACCGTGTGGTCGCCGACCTGCTTCAACGGGCCGGCCGGCATGCGGATCTGCGCCTTTTCGACGGCAAATCCCTGCGCCTTCAGTGCTTCGACGACGTCGATGTTGGTGACCGATCCGAACAGCCGCCCGTCGACGCCGGCCTTCTGCGTGACGCGCAGCGTCGTGCCTGCGAGGCGCTCGGATTGCGCGGTGGCCGCGGCGAGCTTGTCGGCCGCGGCCTTTTCGAGCTCGGCGCGCTTGCCTTCGAGCAGCTTCAGGTTGTCGGGCGTCGCACGCCGCGCCTTGCCTTGCGGGATCAGAAAATTGCGCGCGTAGCCGTCCTTGACCTTGACCACTTCGCCCAGCCCGCCGACGTTGGCGACCTTTTCCATCAGGATGATCTGCATGGCGATGCTCCTAGTGGCGGTCGGTGAACGGCAGCAGCGCGAGGAACTGCGCGCGCTTGATCGCCGTGCCGAGCTGGCGCTGGAAGCGCGACTTGGTTCCCGTCACGCGCGCCGGCATGATCTTGCCGTTTTCCTGGACGAAGTCCTTCAGCACGTCGATGTCCTTGTAGTCGATCTGCTTGACGCCTTCGGCGGTGAAGCGGCAGAACTTCTTGCGCTTGAACAGCGCATTGCCGCGATCGCGCTTCTTCAGGTCCTTCTTGCCTTTGAACTTGCCTTTACCTCTTCCCAGTGGGCGGGGCATGGTGGTCTACCTTTCCGTCAATTCGAATCGTGAGATGTGCAGTGCAACGCTGGTACCGGTGCGAAAGCGCCGGGCGATGAAGCCCTCGCAGCGCAGCGCGGCGCCGATGGCGAGCGCGGCGAGCTTTTGTGCGACATCGGCGAAGGCGATCGCCGCCAGTTCGCAATCGACCTTGCGCTCGCCGCCTGCCTCCGCCTGCATCGACGCATGTGCAAGCGTCATCTGCAGCACTGCAATGCCTGCGGGCGTGTATCGAAGGTCGTCGCGTTGCACAAGGGTCGCATCGAGCGTGAGCCGGTTTGAAACGGGCGCGTCGTGCACGTATCCGGAGTGTTTCGTGGGGCGGCCGGGCTACGCTGCGGCACTGACTGCGGGTGCGGCCGGCGCAGGCGCGGGTGCTGGCGTTGCTGCTACTGGCGCGGCAGCCGCATCGGCGCTTGCGCGCTCAGCCGGCTTCTCGGTCAGCGACCTCGCTTTTTCTTCCTTCATCATCGGCGACGGCGCGACAACCGCCTCACGCACCGCGACGATCAGGTGGCGCAACACGGCGTCATTGAACTTGAATGCGTGCTCGAGCTCGTTGAGCGTCGCCGCATCGACTTCGATGTTCATCAACACGTAGTGCGCCTTGTGCATCTTCTGGATCGGATAGGCCATCTGGCGGCGGCCCCAATCCTCCAGCCGGTGGATCCGGCCGCCGTGGCCGGTCACCATCGTGCGGTACCGCTCGACCATGCCGGCGACTTGCTCGCTCTGGTCGGGGTGCACGATGAATACGATTTCGTAGTGACGCATGGACATCTTTCCTTTCGGTCGTTATGGCTTGCGCGCAGCGATTCCCCGCTACGCCAGTGCCGGTGCTTTGGCGAAGTTGCTGGCATTGCAAGCCGAAGGCCACCCCGTCGGTTCCGGGTGTGGCAAGGGAGCCCGTGAGCATACCGGAAAAACGCCGTCAAATCAATGGTGCCTCGCGGTTCGCAGGCGCGTCCACCGCAGCGGCGTCGCCTGCTAAAGTGCGCGCCATGACCCTGACCCGGCGTCCTTTCGTCCTCGCAGCCGCGGCGCTCGTGTCCGCGCCGGCGTTCGTGCTTTCGGCCGCGGCCGCCGTATATATCCTGTATTCGCTGGTCGCCGAACGCTGGTACCGGCAGGTGTTCTGGACCTACGGCGCCGAGCGTGTCGGGCTCGACATCCTGCTCGTCGCCGGCGTTGTGGCCGCCGCGTGGCTTGCCGCCGGCCGGCCGCAAGCCACGCGGCCGCAACCCCGGCTGCGCGCAATCGCGTGGGTCGCAGCACTCGCGGGCGCCGCCGCGGCGGTGACGACGGAAGTCGAGTTCTGGAGCGACAGCGATCCGCTGTTTCCGCACGGCGCATTCGTCGTGCCCTTCGTGGCGTGGGCGCTGGCTTCGTTGGCGCTGCGCCGCCGCTGAAAAGCGCGTGCGTTCGCGAGTAGTCACCCTCGCATTGTGTAACGGGATGCAACATGAACTCCGACCGCTCGTTGTGGAATGAAGTCGACCGCTATTTCGCCGGCACGCTCGTGCGCGCCGACGACGCGCTCGACGCCGCGCTTGCCGCGAGCGCCGCCGCAGGCATGCCCGCCATCAGCGTGTCGGCCTGCCAGGGCAAGATGCTCTACCTGCTCGCGCAGATGCAGCGCGCGCGGCAGATCCTCGAAATCGGCACGCTCGGCGGCTATAGCGCGATCTGGCTCGCGCGCGCATTGCCGCCCGGCGGCACGCTGGTCACGCTGGAAGCGTCGGCGAAGCATGCGGATGTCGCGCGCGAAAACCTCGCGCGCGCCGGTCTCGCCGGCATCGTCGACATCCGCGTCGGCGCGGCGCTGGACACGCTGCCTCGCCTCGCTGCCGAGGGCCCGCCGCTGTTCGACTTCACGTTCATCGACGCCGACAAGGCGAGCAATGCCGAATATTTCGCGTGGGCGCTCAAGCTGTCGCGCAAGGGTAGCGTCATCGTTGTCGACAACGTGGTCCGTGGCGGCACCGTCATCGACGCCAACAGCGACGATGCCGGTACGCGCGGCGTACGCCGGCTGACGGCACTGGTCGCAGCGACCCCGGGCGTCAGCGCGACGACGGTGCAGACGGTGGGTG
>DATCFA010000056.1:0-3649 GCA_036509805.1 Casimicrobiaceae bacterium | reverse complement strand
ACTACACCGACTGCATCTCGTCGTCGGGCCAGTTCTTGATATAGCTCTTGAGCATCCGGTTTTCGAAGCTCTGCTCTTCGTAGACGGCCTTCGCCACGTCGTGGAACGACACGACGCCCTGCAATGTCGTGCCGTCGATCACCGGCACGTAGCGCGCGTGGCGCTCGAGCATCACGCGGCGCAGGTCCATCACGTCGAGCGTCGGCGGCGCCGTCAGCGGATCGCGCTCGTAGATATCGGCGACGGACACATCCTCGAATCGCCCGTCGCGCCGCGCCAGCGCGCCCAGCACTTCGCGAAACGTCAGCATGCCGACCAGCCGGCCGCGTTCCATGATGACCAGCGAGCCGATGTCGTGCTGCGCCATCACGCGCACCGCGTCGAGCGCCAGGCCGTCCGGGCCGGTGGTGAAAAGAGTGTTGCCCTTGACACGCAGGATTTCACTGACGACCATGATGAGCCCCTTCTCGCCACGACGCGCGCGATTCGCGCAGTCACCGGATGAGCCTACTCCGCCGGCGCGCGTCCGCAAAGCGGACAGCACCAACAGCGTGCGTCACGACAGGGGGCGCCGTTCGCGCAGTGCCTGCGCCAGCGTGCCGCTATCGACGTATTCGAGCTCGCCTCCCACCGGCACGCCGCGCGCCAGGCGGCTGACGGCAAGCCCGCGCGCGCGCAGCATTTCGCCGATGTAGTGCGCGGTCGCCTCGCCTTCATTGGTGAAGTTGGTCGCCAGCACCACTTCCCGCACGACACCGTCGGTCGCACGTTTCAGCAGCCGGTCGAGGCGGATCTCGCGCGGGCCGATGCCGTCGAGCGGCGACAACCGGCCCATCAGCACGTAGTACAACCCAGGATACGCATGCGTCTGCTCGACCATCAACAGGTCGGCAGGCGTTTCGACGACGCATAGCAGCGCTTCGTCGCGCTTCAGCGAGCGGCACAGACTGCACAACGTGTCCTCGGTGAACGTGTTGCAGCGTTCGCAATGGTTGACGGTGTCGCTCGCGCGCGCGAGTGCGAGTGCGAGGCGCTTGGCGCCGTCGCGGTCATGCTGCAGCAGGTGCAGTGCCATCCGCTGCGCGGCCTTTGGCCCCACGCCCGGCAGGCAACGCAACGCCGCCGCGAGCTCGTCGAGGCTCGACAACGGCTCGGACGCCGCGAGACGGGTTGCCGCGAGTGGGCGCGCGCCGGCCAAAGTCAGAATGGCAGCTTGAATCCGGGCGGCATCGGCATTCCCGACGTAAGGCCGCCCATCTTTTCCTGCGTCGTCGTCTCGACGCGCCGCACCGCATCATTGAAGGCGGCCGCCACCAGGTCCTCGAGCATGTCCTTGTCCTCGGCCAAAAGCGACGCGTCGATCGCGACGCGGCGCACGTCGTGACGGCAGGTCATCGTGACCTTGACCAGGCCGGCGCCCGCCTGTCCCTCGACCTCGACTTGCGCCAACTCTTCCTGCGCGCGCTTCAGGTTGTCCTGCATCTGCTGCGCCTGCTTCATCAGCCCGGCGAGTTGATTCTTCATCATGGCATCGGGTCCTGGGCCCTCACGGCACCCGCTTGATCGAATCGGGTTTGATCGTCGCATCGAAGCGTGACAGCACGTCGCGCACGAACGGCTCCTCGTTGAACGCGGCTTCGGTGCGCGCCCTGGTTTCGCTGCGCTCACGCTGCTGCTGCGAAGCCAGCGACACGTCGGTCGCGGCGCCCACTTCGAATGCCAGCAGCATGCGCTTGCCGGTGACTTTTTCGAGCGCCGACTTGAGCTTGTCCGCATACATCTTGTCGGCCAGGTGCTTGTGCGCCGCCGGCAATGCGAGCGCCAGCGTATTGCCGGACACGCCGCGCCATTCGGTTTGCGCGGCAAGTTGCGCCGCCATGCCGGTCAACGGCAGCTGCGCAACGAACGCCGGCCACTGCTCGGCGGTTTGCGGCAGCGGCACGGCTTCGGGTCGCTCGACCGCAGGCAACGCGTCCGCGTTTGCCGCGGCAGCAGCGGGCTGCGTGACGGGGGCAGCGCCCGCTGCGGAAATGCGGGGCTGCGCGACGGCGGCCGATGCGTCGGTACTCGTCGCGTTTGTCGCGGGCGTTGCACCGGGGCTCCCAGCACTCCTCGCGGGCGCTGCATTGGCGGCTGCGGCGCGCGAGGCGGCCTTGATGGCACCGCCGTTCGCAGCGGCATCGAGAGCTGCGACATCGGCGGGGGCGAACGCCAGCATCCGCAGCAGCGTCATCGCGAAGCCCGTACTTTCGTCGGGCGCCAAGTCCAGGTCGTCGCGCCCCTGGATCGCGATCTGATAGGCGAGCTGCGTGGCTTCGCGCGACAGTTGTGCTGCGAACGCGCGCACGCGATCGGCGTCGTCGAAAGTCGCGGCGGCGTCGGCAACGACCTGCGCGACAGCGATCCGGTGCAGCAGCCCGGCAAGCCCTTCGAGCGCCAGCGACGGTGCGAGGCCGCGCCGCGCAAGCTCGTCGGCTTCGCCGAGCGCAGCACTGCCGTCACCGGCGATCACCGCGTCCAGCAGCCGGTAAAGATAATCGCGGTCGACGGCGCCCAGCATCGTGCGCACGCCCGCTTCGCGCACTTCGCCGGCACCGAATGCGATGGCCTGGTCGAGCAGCGACAGCGCGTCGCGCAGCGAGCCGCGCGCGGCCCGCGCGACCAGCGCCAGCGCGGCAGCGTCGCAGCCGATACCTTCGGCGTCGAGGATATGCGCGAGTCGCGCCTCGATCATCGGCACCGGCAAAGGCTTCAGGTTGAATTGCAGGCAGCGCGACAGGACCGTGACGGGGACCTTCTGCGGATCGGTCGTTGCCAGCACGAATTTCACGTGCTCGGGTGGCTCCTCGAGCGTCTTCAGCATCGAGTTGAATGCATTCCTGGACAGCATGTGCACTTCGTCGATCAGGTAGACCTTGTAGCGGCCGGCGGTGGGCGCGTAGCGCGCGTTGTCGAGGATTTCGCGCATGTTGTCGACGCCGGTGTTCGACGCTGCGTCGAGTTCCAGCAGGTCGACGAAGCGGCCGGCGTCGATGGCGGTGCAGGCGCCGCAGACGCCGCAGGGCGTGGCGGTGACACCGGTCTCGCAATTGAGGCTCTTGGCGAGCAACCGTGCAATGGTCGTCTTGCCGACACCGCGGGTGCCGGTCAGCAGGTACGCGTGATGCAGGCGGCCCTTGTCGAGCGCGTTGGCCAGCGCCTTGACGACGTGCTCCTGGCCGGACAGTTCAGCGAACGTCTTCGGCCGCCATTTGCGCGCAAGGACCTGATAGCTCATCGGTTCGGTGACTCGACAAGGACGCCGATTCGCTCAAGATGCGCGCAAATGACGGTTTTGCAATCTCGGACAAAAAAGTGGCGAGCCGTTCCCCCGGCACTTGGGTTGAATCGCTGTGGCTGCTTCCTTCCGGACCTGACCAGATTCACGATCTCCCAATGCGGGGCGACCCGCCGTTGAGCAGTGCGCGTTGCAACGCGCGAACCCGCATTATAGCCGCTACGCGGCCGTTGCCGACACCCATGGCCGAAGCCGTCGATATAATGGCCGCGACGTCGTTGCGCCGTGACCGATCGAGTGCCCGAGCGAAAGCCGCGAATTTCTTCCTCCTCGCGCGCGCGCCACGTCGCGTCGTTGTTGGCGCTCGTGATC